>JBDHRZ010000006.1:0-22321 GCA_039807845.1 Rhodoferax sp. | reverse complement strand
CCGGGCCAGACCGTGATCCAGGCATAGCTGTGCACGAAGGCCGGTACTGCCAGCGGCGCGGCGGCCAGCCACGACCAGACGCGCGCACCCGGCAGGTCGCTGCGCTCGGTGAGCCAGGCCAGCGCCAATGCCAGTAGCACGCACAGCGGCACCGTGGCCAGCACCAGCAGGCCGGTGTTGACCAGCAACTCGCCCACGCGTGGGCGTACCACCAGTGCATACACGGTGTCCCAGCCGCTGGCCACCGCCACCCAGAGCACGAAGCCCAGCGGCAATAGCGCAAACAGGGTCACGGTGACCGCCGCTGCGCTCACGAACGACCAGCGCCGTGCCGGCGCGCGCTGCGCGCGTGGCAACGGGAGCCGGATCGCGGCGGTGGTCATGTATGTGTGTAGCGCCGGAGATTCATGCCATCACAGATCCGGGATGCACGCGCTCCCGTGCGGCACGGATGAACCAGGAGACAGGTGCGGCGCCGGGGTGCATGCTGAGCCGATGCTGCCTACAGGATGCCGGCCTGGATCATCAGGTCGGTGACTTTCTTGCTGTTGAGCCTGGACGGATCGACGCTGGGCGACTGCAGGTCCGCCAGCGGCACCAGGTTGCGGTTCGATTCGGCACCCACGCCGACGGCGTATTCGAACGAGTTGCCGTCGCGCAGCACGTCCTGTCCGCCCTTGCCGGTGATCCATTTGAGGAAAGCCTGCGCCTGTGCCGGATGCTTGCTCGATGCGAGTACGCCGCCGCCGGAGATGCTCACGAAGGCGCCCGGGTCCTGGTTGCGGAAATAGTGCAGCGCGGTGCGGTCGCTGTTCTCGCCCGTCCTGGCCTGATCGCCGAAGCGGTAATAGTGATAGATCACCGCGCCCTCGATCTCGCCTGCATTGACGGCCTTCATCGCCACGCTGTTGCCCTTGTAGAACCTGGCATTTTCCTTCATCGCCTTGAGCCAGGCGGCGGTGGCCGCTTCGCCCTTGAGTTCGAGCATCGCGCTCACGATCGCCTGGAAGTCGGCGCCAGCCGGGGACGCACCCCAGCGACCCTTCCACTCGGGCTTGGCCAGGTCCATGATCGACTTGGGCAACTGCTCGGGCTTGAGTTTGTTCTTGTTGTAGACGAACACTGTGCTGCGCGCCGCGATGCCGATCCAGTGTCCGTCCGACGGTCGGTAGTTCGGGCCGACCTGGGCCAGCGTCTGCGCGTCGACCGGCGCGAACAGGCCGGCGTTGGCCACCATTGCCATCGCCGGCGAGTTCTCGGTGAGGAACACATCGGCCGGCGAGGCGCGGCCCTCCTGCACGATCTGGTTGCCCAGTTCGGTGTCGCCTCCCTTGCGCAGCGTGACCTTGATCCCGGTGGCCTTGGTGAAACCGTTTGCCCACGCCTCGGCCAGACTGGCGTGCTGGGCGTTGTAGACCAGTATGCCGCCTTCCTGGGCCATGCCCGGTGCGGCCGCGCCCAGCAGGCCCAGTGTCAGCGCGAGGCCGCGCGCGAGGGTGCGAAAAGTCGTCTTCATGGATTGAACTCCTGGTGCATGATGGTGGTCAGCGGTGGCCTGGCCCGTGGAGCGGACGCTGCGCGATGCGTTGCGCAGCAGCCGGGGTAGCGCATATGGGTCTGGAGGTTCTTCGATCTAAATAAAAACAATTCTCGTTTGGAATTGTATGCGAAGTTTCCGGGTCCGAACCGGATTTCTTGGGGGGCGAGGTCATGTATCGATTTCTTTGTCGTCTGATCCTGGGTGTTACGCTGGTGCTGCCAGGCTTCCTGCGCGCGGCGGATTTGCCGCTGGAACTGATCCGGTTGCCGGCGGGCTTTTCGATCGCGCTGTGGGCGCGTGTGGACAATGCGCGCGAGATGGCGCTCGGGCAGGTGGGCGCGCAGGGCGGCACGCTGTTCGTGGGTTCCATGGGTGCCGGCAAGGTGCACGCGGTGCGTTTCGACGGTGCCTACCAGGTGCAGGGCGTGCGCACCATTGCCAGCGACTTGCAGTTGCCGGCGGGCGTGGCCTATCGCCAGGGCAGCCTGTACGTATCGGCGGTGGATCGCATCCTGCGCCTGGACGGCATCGAGCACCGGCTCGACGATCCGCCGGCCCCGGTGCTCGTGACCGACCGGTTGCCGCGCGAGACGCACCACGGCTGGAAGTTCATCGCGTTCGGTCCGGACGGCAAACTCTACGTGCCGGTCGGTGCGCCGTGCAACATCTGCAATCCCGGTGAACGCCACGCCAACATCCTGCGCATGAACCCGGACGGCAGCGACCTGCAGGTGTTCGCGCGCGGCGTGCGCAACACCGTCGGCTTCGATTGGGATCCGCGTACGCACGAACTCTGGTTCACCGACAACGGCCGCGACATGCTGGGCGACGACGTGCCGGCCGACGAACTCAACCATGCGCCGCGCGCCGGCATGGATTTCGGCTATCCGTACTGCCATGCCGGCGATGTCGCCGATCCGCAGTTCGGCGCGCAGCGGCCGTGCAGTGCCTTCACGCCGCCCGCGCAGAAGCTCGGGCCGCACGTGGCGGCGCTGGGCATGCGCTTCTACACCGGCAGCATGTTCCCGCAGGCCTACCGCAACCAGATCTTCATCGCCGAGCATGGCTCGTGGAACCGCTCGCGCAAGATCGGCTATCGCGTCTCGCTGGTGCGCCTGCAGGATGGCAAGGCGGTCTCGCACGAACCGTTTGCCAGCGGTTGGCTGCAAGGCGAATCCACCTGGGGGCGGCCGACCGACGTGCTGGTGCTGCCGGACGGGTCGTTGCTGGTCGCTGATGATCTGGCCGGGGCGATCTACCGTATCGTGTATCGGAACTGACCGCGCGCCGGCTGCCCGCTGCCCAGTGTGCCGTGCCGGATCGGTGAGCCGAACCCGGTCGCCAGCGCCAGCGCATGCACTGCCCACTGAGCCAAGTCGTGCGGGCTCGGTGATGCTGCCATCCACTGCACGCCGGGTGAACGACGGACCCGGCTCATCAGTCTGCCGGGACGCTCAGCAGGCGGCGATAGCTGGCCGGACGCGCGGCCAGGTCGGACCACACCAGATGCAGTGCGTGCACGCGCCAGCGCACTGGTTCGCCGAGGCGCGCTCGCACCACCTGCCCGGCCTGGCGCAGCACCGTGAGGTGCGGCTTCCAGGGGCGCCGGTCCGGTGCCAGGCCGGCGGTGCGTGCCAGCGCATCGGTGGCGGCGTGCAGGGCTGCGAGCGGCGGCGAGGGCGCTGCGCGCAGGACCGCGATCGTGTCACGCGGGGCGTGCCAGAGTTCCGCCCGATCCAGTTCTACGTCGAACGGGGCGAAGCGCAGCGTCGCCAGTGCCGCCTGCCAGGCCGCCTCGTGGGCGGCATCGACCGCGTCGAAGAACTGCAGCGTCAGGTGCATGCGCTCGGCCGCGGGCCGCACGCGTGCAGGCAGGCCACCCCATTGCCGGCGCGCGGCGTCGATCGCCGTGCACGCCCCAGCGTCCGGCACCAGCGCCGTGAACAGGCGCCGCGTCGGTGAGGATGCTGCTGCCTTGTGCATGACCGTGGCCTGTCGTGGTGTGCAACGCGTCGCTTGTGCTACGCGTGCCATGGTATCGCAGCATGTGGTGCGCCGAGCCGCCGCGTGACCGCTCGACCGGCAGCGGGAGATGCGGGCAACGGGGCGGCTCAATCCGCCAGCCGATAGAGTTGTGCAGGGCGGTTCGGTCCGGTGCGCATGGCATCGGGTACGGCGCGCACTGCGCCTGCCGCATCCAGACGCCTGCGAAAGCTCGACTTGTCGAGCCTCTGGCCGAGCACGGTTTCGCTGGCCGACTGCAGTTCGGCCAGGGTGAACGCCTCTTCCATCAAGCCGGCAGGGAACCGCAATGCGGCAACCTGTTCGCGCAGTTGCCGCACCGCCAGTTCGACCAATTCTGTGTGGTCGAAGGCCAACCCGACATCGGCAAGGCTGGCAACGTCTCGCCACTGGAGTCCGGTGAGCCGTTTGCCAGCCACGGCCTGCAGGGCCTGTGGGCGCACCATCGCCCGATAGA
Organism: Rhodoferax sp.; assembly: GCA_039807845.1. Lineage (GTDB taxonomy): Bacteria > Pseudomonadota > Gammaproteobacteria > Burkholderiales > Burkholderiaceae_C > CAISIP01. Next base: position 18,302 of record JBDHRZ010000006.1, on the reverse strand, counting down.
CCACGCTCAATGCCCACGGTGCGCGCGGATCGCGCCGGCGCCCGCCCACGGCGAGCACCTGTCGCGGGCCTGGCAACGCCACACGCAGGCGCTCCTGCGCGACGCGCTGGCAGGCTGCGTCCAGATCCGCATCGAGGTCGATTCGTATGGCGCCGCCGGGCAATGCCCAGCGTCCTGCATGCGGCGCCTGCGCGCGGCGCCCGAGCAGCACCTGTAACCGGCCGTCTTCCACGGCGAACGCCGCCAACTCCACCCGGGTGAAGGGCATCGGGTGGATCGGTTGGAGTCGCCCCTGGTCATTGCCTGCCTTCTCCATCATGCCTTCCTCGATCTGCATCACGGGTCCTGCCGCTGCGCAGCACGCAGCGGATTCGCCACGGATCACGTTTGTTAGTTGCATCATGCAATGAACTATGCCATACTTCACTTAGTGGCAATAAACAACGAAGGGGGTCGCAATGTATGACGTGATCGGTGACGTGCATGGTCAGGCCGGCTTGCTGGAGGCGCTGCTCGCTCGGCTCGGCTATGTCCAGCGCGCTGGGGCATGGCATGCGCCGCAGGGGCGCAGGGCAGTTTTTGTGGGTGACCTGATAGACCGCGGGGACGGGCAACTGGAGGTGCTCCAGGCGGTCCGCCGGATGGTCGACGCGGATCAGGCGCGCGTGGTGATGGGAAATCATGAATTCAACGCAATCGCGTTCGTCACGCGAGACGCGGGCGGCAGCCTCCTGCGGCCGCGTTCGATGAAGAATCGTGCGCAGCACGCAGCGTTCCTGGCTGCCGTCGGAGAGGACAGTGCGCGGCACACCGCCTGGGTCGACTGGTTCCGCAGCCTGCCGATGGCGCTGGACCTCGGTGGTCTGCGCGTGGTGCACGCGTGGTGGGACGAGGCTGCGCGCGTGGCGCTGACACAGGCGCGTGGTGGGGAGTCCGGCGTCCTCGATGAAGCGTGCATGGCGCGGATCTTCGGCGTCCCGGCGCTCGCGGCAGCGCGCAAGTTGCTCACCTGCGGCGTCGAGTGGGAGTTGCCCGCAGGCGAGTGCATCCTCGACAAGGAAGGGCATCCGCACCCCGATGTGCGGCTGGCGGTCTGGCGGCACTGGGCCACGAGACTGCGGGAGGTGGCGCTCGTGCCCGGTGGCTTCGAAGGCTCTGTGCCAGACAGGGAAATCCCGCACCAGCATCGCGGCGCTCCGGTGTGCGGCACACCGATCCTGTTCGGACATCACTGGTTCAGCGGTGAGCCAGCACTCGAGACGCCGAAGGTCGCGTGTCTGGATTGGTCGGCAGCCAGCGGCGGACCGCTGGTGGCCTACCGTTGGGACGGGGAGGCCGAGTTGCAAGGCGACAGGCTGGTTGCGGTCAGGGGCGCCGGATGAGCCAGGATCCGGGCAGCGCCCTGCCGATTCCACAGGGCGCCATCTGCCGGCCTGGGAGCATCGCGCTGCTGCGTGGGATCGGGCCGCAAGGCGATGGCAGGCTCGTGCTGGTGCGCTTCCCGGTAGCGGACACGGGCCGGCCGGATGGGGAGGGCGCCTTTGCATGGCAGGTGCTCGCGCTCGGCCAACCGGTGAGCATCCATGGCTGCGCTACACGCGACTTTCGGGTGCCGGATTGCTGCCTTGTGCCGGTGAGCCAGATCGATCCGCGCCGGGCCGACCGGCTGGTCAAGGCGGTGGCCATGCGGTCGTTCGATGAGGCGCTTGCGGAGTTGGGTGCATTGCTGCGGGCACACCCGTTGACCGAGGAGCAGTTCGAGGCGGCGATGCTGCGCGCGCTGGAACAGGTGGCGATCACGCACGCCCTGGAGGTCGTGCCCATTCCCGTGGTACTGCAGGAACTCGGCTTTGTCGCGGTGCGCAATAGTGGGGGCGGGGCCTGGCACTGGTCCGGCGTGCATGGGGGTGTCGAACTCGCCATTGCGGCCCACCCGATGCCACGGGCCGGCGGCTGGGCCATCGTCGGACGCTGCATGACGGCGCGTACCTGGATGTTCGACGAACGCCATGTGCAGGTGTACGAACCGCGCGGCAGGGTCGGTGCGCTGGTGCTCGATCTGTGGCGCAGCGCATTCGGCCACGACGCCTTGCCTCCAGGGCGGCTCGAACTCGGCCAGCGGCATGCGCGGCACCAAGCGGACTTGCGGCGCATCGGCATCGGATTGCCGGTGCTGTCCATCGATGGCGCAATGCTGCGTGCGGTGCGTCGGGTACTGGCCATGCGGCATGGACTGCAGCAGCGCCAGACAGGCCCGCTGCCCGATTTGCCGGCGGCTCTGTCGCACCGCGAAGGGCTGCTGCGCATCGATGTGGCCGGCCAGACCCACGCGGTCGAGGCACACGGAGTCTGGGTGGAGGACTGCGCAGTCTCTCTGCGCGTGTTCCTGTCGATGTCTGCGCAGCGGCTTCGAGGTCCTCGGGTCCAGCTGCAGCGTTCGCACGCCGCGGTGATTCTCAACGGGAGTCCGCTCCCGGTCCTCGAGCCCAGGAGTACGGGTTGATGCTGCTCCCGGTCGGATGTCCGCCAGGGACTCTTGCCAACATGCCGCACGAGTGTGCGCGCGCAAGCTGCGTTGCCCGTGGCGTCTCGATTCTTCGTGCTGCGCCCGGTATCGAATGTCAGGGCGGACGTAATGGTTACCGGGAGGCCTTGCGGCCATCAGACGCCTGCTGTGTGCGTCACCTGGCGGAAGCGGTGAGATTCGAACTCACGAACGGTTGCCCGTTGCCGGTTTTCAAGACCGGTGCAATCGACCACTCTGCCACGCTTCCTGCGACTGCTTGCCGGACCGCTGCCTTGGAGTGGCCAGCCGGACCCGGGCCGGGGAATTCTAGCGTCGCGCAGCGTGCGCCCACAGACCTCACGCCGGCCGGACTTCGATGTGGTAGGTCCCCCAGGGGCAGCGGCCGAAGCGTTCGGCAAGCGGCTTGGCGGCCACGTCGGGCTGGCGGTCGGCATCGAACACGGTCCACAGCGGGCCGAGGCCACCGAGCGCCATCGGATTGCCGTCCAGGTGGGTGGCGAGGATGAAGCGGCGTCGCGTCGCCTCCGCCGCCGGGACCTGCACCGCGCGGCCGTCGACGGCATGCACCAGCAGCATCGTCTGCTCGGTGGTCCTGGCGCCGCACTCCTTCAGCACGTCGGCGAGCAGCGGGCCGGTGAGCGCGTGCTGCCGCTGGTCGTATTCCAGCGTGGGCTTGATCGTGACGGCGGGCAGTCCGGTGAGGGCGCGGAAATCGAACGCATGCGCCTTGATGAAGCTGATCTGGTGCCGGGCCATCAACTGGTCGAGTGCCGGATCGAGCGCGCCGCGGTTGCCGGCACCGATCGCCCCGCTGATCGTCAGCAGCACCGGGCCGGAAGCCGTCTTCGGGCTGTTCTGTGCGCGTGCGGGCGTGGCCGTCGCGCCGGCGATGGCGGCTGCGCCGGACAGCGCGCACCGCAGCAATTCGCGTTTGTCCATGCTCGCTCCTGATCGCAATGTCTGTCGGCGCTCCAACCCTGGCTTCGCCAGGCTCCCCCGAGGGGATGTGAGGAAGCGTGGCAGCGGCCCAGCGTTTCCTGCTGAGGCTACACCATCGCCGGCTGCCATGCAGCTGTTTTTCGCGTGGTGTGGCGCCGCGGTTGCGATCGTGGCGCGTGCAGGCGCGAGACGCTGCGCTACAGTCGGCTCCATTGCCCATGGACCTGTCCACCACCAAGCGCTACCTGCCCTGGGTCGTCGCGATCGCGCTGTTCATGCAGCAGCTCGATTCGACCATCGTCAACACCGCCATCCCGGCGATGGCGCTGAGCCTGCAGACCACGCCGCTCACGCTCAAGGCGGTCGTCACCAGCTACATCCTGGCGCTGGCGGTGGCGGTTCCTGTCAGCGGCTGGCTCGCCGAGCGCTACGGCAGCCGGCGCGTGTTCCTCAGCGCGGTGGCGACCTTCATGCTGACATCGGTGGCGTGCGCGCTGGCTCCGAACGTCCACCTGCTGATCGCGGCGCGCATCCCGCAGGGGATTTCGGCCGCCATGATGATGCCGGTCGGCCGCATGGCCATCGTGCGCACGTTTCCGAAGGACGAACTGCTGCGCGCGATGAATTTCGTCATCATCCCGGCCCTGCTCGGCCCCTTGCTCGGCCCGACGGTGGGCGGGCTGATCGTGCACTGGCTGAGCTGGCGCGACATCTTCCTCATCAACGTGCCGGTCGGCTTGCTGGCCTGGTGGCTCGGGCATCGCCACATGCCGGACTATCGCAGCGAGCGGCATCAGCCGCTCGACTGGCGCGGCCTGCTGCTGTTCTGTGCCGGCGCTGGCCTGCTGTCGTGGCTGCTGGAGGTTTTCGGCGCACATGAACTGGCTGCCTGGCAGGCGGCAAGCCTGTTCGTGGTCTCGCTCGGCCTGCTGGCCGCCTATGGCCGGCACGCGATGCACGCACCGTACCCGCTGCTGCGTCTGGCACTGCTGCGCGTGCGCACGTTTCGCGTGTCGGTGGTCGGCGGGTTTCTCACGCGTCTGGGCGTGGGTGGCATGCCGCTCCTGCTGCCGCTGCTGTACCAGGTCGGCATGGGCATGCCGGCCTGGCAGTCCGGTCTGCTGATGATGCCGCAGGCCGCGGCCGCGATGGGGATGAAGGTGCTGTGCACCGCCTTGCTGCGCCGCTACGGGTTTCGCCGCGTGCTGACGGTCAACACCGTGCTCGTGGGTGCCACGATCGCCTGCTTTTCCATGGTGGCAACCGGTACGCCGGTCATCGTGATCGTGCTGCTCGGGCTGCTGATGGGCCTGTTCAACTCGTTGCAGTATTCGAGCATGAACACCATGGCATACGCCGACGTGGCGGACGCGGACGTTTCGATGGCCAGCACCATGGCCGGTACCATGCAGCAGATGTCGATGAGCTTCGGCCTGGCGCTGGGCTCCTTGATCACCGGCTTCTACCTGGCGGATCGCCTGCAGAGCGACCAGGCCGCCGTGACGCAGGCCTTGCACTACGCCTTTGTCACGCTGGCGGTGCTGACCGTGCTGTCGTCGCTGTCGTTTCGAACGCTCGCGCCGGGCGACGGCGACAGCGTGAGCCGCGCGGCGCGCTGAGCCACGCGGCGCGTCGTTTCGCATGGCGCCGCGGTCGCGGGCAGTGCGCGTGCGGGGAGCAAGGCAACCATGCCCCGATCTCGCACGGGCGGTTCGCGTGTGCGGTGCGCGCGCTGGCAGTGAATCCGGGCAGCGGCCTGCTGCCCGCCTGGCGGGTCAGGACTTCGCCGGTACCAGGGCCGCGCCGCCGTGTGCCGCGCTGGCCACGGCGAGCGCGGTCATGTTGACGACCCGGCGCATGGTGGCGGTGGGCGTGAGCACGTGCGCCGCGGCGGCGGCACCGAGCAGGATCGGGCCGACCGTGACGCCGTGCCCGCCGGTGATCTTGAGCACGTTGAACAGGATGTTGGCCGCATCCAGGCTGGGACAGATGAGGATGTTGGCTTCGCCCTCGAAGCTGCTTTCCATCAGCGCGCTGCGCCGGATCGATTCCGACAGCGCGGCGTCGCCGTGCAGTTCACCGTCGCACGCGACGTCGGGCGCCATGCGCGTGAACAACTCGTAGGCCTGGCGCATCTTGACTGCGGAGGCACGCTTGGAGGTGCCGTAATTCGAATGCGACAGGAACGCGACCTTGGGCGGCAGGCCGAACCGGCGCACTTCCTGCGCGGCCATGAGCGCGATGCCCGCGAGCTGCTCGGCGTCCGGGTCTTCGTTGACGTGGGTGTCGGCGATGAACAGGGTGCGCCGCTCGAGCATGAGCGCGTTGAGCGTGGCCAGGCCGGCCGCGCCCGGCCGCGTGCCGATGATGTCGCGCACGTTGTCCAGGTGGCCGTCGAAGCGCCCGACCAGGCCGCACAGCATCGCGTCGGCGTCGCCGAGCCGGATCATCAGCGCGGCGATGGTGGTGTTGGAGCGTCGCACCGCCGCCTTGGCGGCTTCGATCGAGATGCCGCGCCGGCCCATCAGGTGGTGGTAGGTCTCCCAGTACTGGCGAAAGCGCGGATCGTCCTCCGGATTGACGTTGTCCGCATCCACGCCCAGCTTCAGGCGCAGGCCGGCCTTGGCCAGGCGTGCCTCGATCACGGCCGGGCGGCCGATCAGGATCGGGCGCGCCAGGCCGTCGTCGATCGCGACCTGCGCCGCGCGCAGCACCCGCTCATCCTCGCCCTCGGCATAGGCGACGCGTTTGCCGGCCGGCGGTACCGCCTTGGCCGCGGTGAATACCGGGCGCATGAACATGCCGGTCTGGTAGACGAAGCGCGTCAGTTGCAGCCGGTAGGCTTCCAGGTCCGGGATCGGCCGCGTCGCCACGCCCGATTCGGCCGCAGCCTTGGCCACGGCGGGTGCGATGCGCAGGATCAGCCGCGAATCGAACGGCGTCGGGATCAGGTAGTCGGGGCCGAACACCAGTTCCTTGCCGATGTAGGCGTTTGCCACCTCCTCGCTGATGTCGGCCTTGGCCAGGTCCGCGATCTGGCGCACGCAGGCGAGCTTCATCGCTTCCGTGATCTTCGTCGCCCCGCAGTCGAGCGCGCCGCGGAAGATGTACGGAAAGCACAGCACGTTGTTGACCTGGTTCGGGTAATCCGAGCGGCCGGTGGCGACGATGCAGTCGGGCCGCGCGGCCTTCGCCAGTTCGGGCCGGATCTCGGGCTCCGGATTGGCCAGCGCCAGGATGATGGGCGCACGGGCCATGGTCTTCACCATCTCCGGCGTCAGCACGCCAGGCCCGGAACAGCCGAGGAACACGTCGGCGCCATCCACCACGTCGGCCAGCGTGCGCGCGGCGGTGTCCTGCGCGTAGCGGCGCTTGGATTCGTCCAGCGCGCCCGGGCGACCGGTGTAGATCACGCCCTTCGAATCGCAGGCGAAGATGCTGCTGCGTTGCACGCCGAGCGCGACCATGGTGTCCAGGCAGGCGATGGCGGCGGCGCCCGCGCCCGAGACCGCGACCTTGACCTCGTCGATCTGCTTGCCGACCAGTTCGAGCCCGTTGAGCAGCGCAGCCGCCGCGATGATGGCGGTGCCGTGCTGGTCGTCGTGGAACACCGGAATGTTCATGCGCTCGCGCAGCTTGCGTTCGATGTAGAAGCACTCCGGCGCCTTGATGTCCTCCAGGTTGATGCCGCCGAGCGTCGGCTCCATCGCGGCGATCATGTCGACCAGCTTGTCCGGGTCGCGCTCGGCCAGTTCGATGTCGAACACGTCGATGCCGGCGAACTTCTTGAACAGGCAGCCCTTGCCCTCCATCACGGGCTTGGCGGCCAGCGGGCCGATGTCACCCAGGCCCAGCACCGCCGTGCCGTTGGTGATCACGCCCACCAGGTTGCCGCGCGCGGTGAATTCCGACGCCAGCGCCGGCTCTTCCTGGATGTCCAGGCACGGGTAGGCCACACCGGGCGAATACGCCAGCGAGAGGTCGCGCTGGTTCGCCAGCGGCTTGGTCGGCGTGACCGAGACCTTGCCGTAGCCGGGGGTGCGGTGGTATTCGCGCGCGGCTTCGCGCAGCGCGTGCTCGGCCGGGGACAGTTCCTTGGGCATGTTCGTCTCCTTCGTCTGTGCGGATTGTGCCGTCATCGCACGCCGGCCGGAGGCGCCGTCACGCGCGCGCGGGACAACTCCGGGCCGCGGCGGCGCCATCTCGCGGCTGCGGCGTGGCGGCGGCCGCGTTTTGCAGGTAAGCTGTGCGAGGTAGGCGGCACGCATGGCCGCACGGGAGCTGCAGCGTGAAAAACGACATTCCTTCCCCACTGGAACTGGCGCTGGCCTTGCAGCGCCACGCCTACCTGGCCCATCCGGTGCCCAGCCTGGACGAGCGCGTGGCCGACCTGCGCACGCTGCAGCGCTTCATCCGCGAGAACAAGGACGCGCTGTGCGACGCGATCGACGCCGACTACGGGCATCGGTCCCGGCACGAGACCTTGTTGTCCGAGGTGTTCCCGGCGCTCGACGGCATCGACCACGTGGTGCGGCACCTGCGCGGCTGGATGCGGCCGCAGCGCCGCTCGGTCGACCTGCGCAACTTCTTCGGCGCGCGCAACCGCGTGATTCCCCAGCCGCTGGGGGTGGTCGGCGTGATCGTGCCGTGGAACTTCCCGCTCAACCTGAGCATGATCCCGCTCACCTACATCCTTGCCGCGGGCAACCGCGCGATGGTCAAGATGAGCGAGAACTCGCGCCATCTGGCGCGCTTGCTGATCGAGCGCATCGGGGCTTATTTCCCGCCGGACAAGCTGCAGTTCTTCGACGAGGTGGGCGGGGTCGGCATCGCGTTCTCGAAGCTGAAGTTCGACCACCTGCTGTTCACCGGCTCTGGTCAGACCGGCCGTGCGGTGATGGCGGCGGCGGCACAGAACCTGGTGCCGGTGACGCTCGAGCTCGGCGGCAAGGCGCCGGCCATCCTGTGCGAGGATTTCCCGCTCACGCTGGCGGCCGAGCGCATCCTGTTCGTCAAGTGTCTCAACGCCGGGCAGATCTGCACCTCGGTGGACCATCTGTGGATGCCGCAGGAGCGGATCGACGAATTCGTCGCGGCCGCGCAGCAGATCGTGCCGCGGCGCTACCCGTCGCTGGCTTCGCCGGACTACACCTCCATCATCGACCAGACGGCGTTCGACCGCCTGCTCGCGGCGCTCGACGAGGCGCGCGAGCGCGGCGCGCGCATCGTGCAACTGCTGCCGGGGCCGGTGTCGGATGCCGCCAAGCGCAAGATCGCGCCCTGCATCGTGCTCGATGCGCCGCCCAACAGCATGCTCTGGCAGCGCGAGATCTTCGGGCCGATCCTGCCGATCCGCGGCTACCGCAGCCTGGAGCAGGTGATCGAGGCGATCAATGCCGGGCCGCGTCCGCTGGCGCTGTACCCGTTCAGCACCAACCGCGGCACGGTCCGGATGCTGCTCGAGCGCGTGATGTCGGGCGGGGTGTCGGTGAACGACGCGCTGTTCCATGTCGGCCAGCACGACCTGCCGTTCGGCGGTGTCGGCGACTCGGGCATGGGTCACTACCACGGCCGGGAGGGCTTCGAGACCTTTTCGAAGCTGCGCCCGGTGTTCTACCAGGCGCGCTTCTCGACGCTGCGCTTCATGATGCCGCCTTACGGCAGATTCGCCAGCAAGGTGCTGGACTTCCTGACCCGGTAGCGCGCGGCGAGCGATCACCCGGACCTCGGCACAGGCGCTCAGGCGAGCAGGTCGTGCAGGCTGCGCGCCACCACCTTGGTGGCGCGGCGCAGGTCTTCCAGTACCAGCCGTTCGTCGGCGCGCTTGGCGTGCGATTCGAGCACGGTGCGCGGACCGGCGCCATAGATCACGCCCGGGATGCCCGCCTCGCAGAACAGCCGCACGTCGGTGTACAGCGGCGTGCCCAGGGCCGGGATCGGCTCGCCGAACACCTCCTGCCCGTGGCGCTGGATCGCCTCCACCAGTGGTCGGTTGCCCGCAAGCGGCTGCATCGCCCGGGCCAGCAGCAGGCGGCGCACCTGCACCGTGATGCCGGGCAACGACGCGGCGCTCTGCTCGATGATGCGCCGCAAGGTCGCCTCCACCTGCGCCGGGTCTTCCTCCGGGATCATGCGCCGGTCGAGCTTGAAGCGGGCCCGCCCGGGCACCACGTTGGTGTTGGTGCCGCCTTCGATCAGGCCGACGTTGAGGTAGGGATGCGTGATGCCCTCGACGCGGGAGCGCACCTGCCGGTAGCGCGCGTTCTGCGCGTACAGCGCGCCCAGGATCTGCACCGCTGCCTGGATCGCGTCTACGCCGCTGTCGGGGATCGCCGCGTGTGCCATCTTGCCGTGCACCGTCACTTCCAGTTGCAGGCAGCCGTTGTGCGCGGTGATCACCTGGTAGCTGAAGCCGGCGGCGATCATCAGGTCCGGGCGCACGATGCCATGGCGCAGCAGCCACCCCGGCCCGAGTTCGCCGCCGAACTCCTCGTCATAGGTGAACAGCAACTCGATGCTGCCACGCGTCGGGCGCGCCACCGCTTCCAGCGCGCGCAGCGCGAAGGTGTAGGTGGAGAAGTCGCTCTTGCTCACCGCCGCGGCGCGCCCGTAGATGGAGCCGGCCTCGATTGCGCCGCCATAGGGGTCGTGCGTCCAGCCCTCGCCCGGGGGCACCACGTCGCCATGCGCGTTGAGCAGGATCGTCGGCCCCTGGCCGTAGCGCCGGCGCGCCACCAGGTTGGTGATCGACTCCATCCCCAGCGCGCGCACCTCGTCCTGGGGCACCGGATGCTGCTCCACCGCGATGTCCATCGCCTGCAGCAGTTGCGCCGTGCGCTCGGCATGCGGCGCGTTGTTGCCCGGCGGCGTATCGGTGGGTACGCGGATGAGTTCCTGCAGGAAGCGGATCTGTTCGTCGAAGTGCTGGTCGACCCAGGCGTCGAGGCGCTCGTGAATGGTCATGGTGGTTTTCCTGCGCAGCGGTTCAGCGATCGGCCGCGGTATCGTGCAGCAGCCGGGAAAATGCCTGCACCGCCAGCTCCATGTCGGTGCTGGTGGTGGATTCGAGCGGGTTGTGGCTGATGCCCGCGTTCTGCCCGCGCACGAACAGCATCGCCTGCGGGATCAGCGCGTGCAGTTTCATCGCGTCGTGGCCGGCGCCGCTGGGCATGCGGTGCAGCGGCACACCGAGCGCCTGCAGCGCGCGCTCCCAGCGCGCCTGCCAGCGCGGATCGCTCGGGGCGGCGCTCGCGCGCATCGTCTCGGTAAGCGTATGGCGCAACTGGCGGCGCGCGCAGATCTCCTGCAGCGCCCCGAGCACCGCGCGTTCGAGCGCATCGCGCTGCGCGTCGGTCGGTGCGCGCATGTCGAGCGAGAGCCGGCAGCGGCCCGGCACTACGTTGATGGAACCCGATGGCACCTCGAGTTGCCCCACGGTGGCGACCGTGTCGGCCTGCTGCGTGGCCAGCCGCTCGAGCGCCAGTACCAGTTCGGCCGCGCCGGCGGCCGCGTCGCTGCGCCGGTTCATCGGCGTGGTGCCGGCATGGCAGGCGGTGCCGTCGATCTCGACCAGGTAGCGCACGCTGCCGTTGATCGAGGTCACCACGCCGAGCGGCAGTTCGCGCTCGGCGAGCACCGGTCCCTGCTCGATGTGCACCTCGACGAACCCGAGGTAGTCGGCCGGGTTGCGCCGCAGCGTGGGGATGTCCTGCACGCGCAGGCCGGCGTGCTCCATCGCCTGGCGCATCGGGATGCCGTCCGCGTCGACCTGCTCCAGCCACTCATCGCGGAACTCTCCCGTGAGCGCGCTCGACCCGAGGAAGGTGGCCGGGTAGCGCTGCCCTTCCTCCTCGGCAAAGCCGACCACTTCGAGCGCGAACGGCAGCCGCGCGCCCGCGCGATGCAGTGCGCGCACGCAGGCCAGCGGCACGAGGATGCCGAGCCGCCCGTCGTACTTGCCGGCGTTGCGCACCGTGTCGTAGTGGCTGCCGGTCATGAGCGTGCGCGCTCCCGGGACGCTGGCGTGGTAGTGCCCGACCACGTTGCCCACCGCGTCGATCTGCACCTCGTCGAAGCCGCACGCACGCATGCGCTGGGCGATCTGCGCGGCGCAGGCGCGGTGCGCATCGCTCAGGTAGGTGACCGTGAGTTCGCCGCGCTCGGCCCAGGGTGGCTCGGAAAACCGGCTCAGCTCCTCGTGCCAGTCCCATACCTCGTTGCCGAGCACGGGCGTGATGCCGAACTTGTCGTCGAGGCGCAATTCGGCGATCCGATGGATGTTGTGCAGGCACTCCTGCAGTTCCACTTCGGGGTGGTTGCGCAGCCGGCGCTCGAAGGTGTCGAGGATCTGGCCGCGATCCAGGCCCAGGCCGCGCGGGCCGCGCACCGCCAGCACGAACGGGTGGCCGAAGCGCGCCGCGTAGCGCGCGTTGAGTTCGCTGATGCGCTCGCTGTCCTGCGTGGGCGAGCGGGTCAGTCCGGCGCTGGACTGCTCGCGGGTGGATTCCGCGGTCATGGCGTTCGCACGCATGGCTTTGCCACCGAGCTCCGGGTGCACGCGCACCAGCGCCAGTTGGCGCTCGCGGCCCGCGGCCCGCACCACCTGCGCCATGCAGTGCTTGAAGTGCGCGAGCGACCGGAACGGGCGCTGTGCGAGCGCCTGCGCGGCGATCCAGGGCGAATGTTCGTAGACACCGTCGATCATGGCGCGTGCCTGCTCGATCGGTGCCGTGTTGAGTGCTTCCAGTGTCGGTGGGGTCATGGTGTTCGGGAGGCAGATTCCCGCGTGCCGGTGGACGGATGGCGGATCGTGTCCAGCGACAGGCGTTGCAGGTCGCGGTTCATGCGTCGGTCGCGTCCGCGTGGATGGGTCGGCCGGTGATTCACGTCGCCGCCGGCGCGCCCGGGAACGGGTGGACGGCATGCCAGTGGCGGGCGATCTCCAGCCGGCGGCAGATCCAGACCTTGTCGTGCGACTGCACGTGATCCAGGAAGCGCTGCAGCGAACGCATGCGCGCCGGCCGGCCGAGCAGTCGGCAGTGCATGCCCACGCTGAGCATGCGCGGCCGGTCGGCGCCGGCCGGATCGCCTTCGGCGTACAGCACGTCGAACGCGTCGCGCAGGTAGGTGAAGAAGTCGTCGCCCTGCGCGAAACCCTGCGCCGAGGCAAAGCGCATGTCGTTGGTGTCCAGCGTGTAGGGAACGATGAGCTGCGGTGCGATGCTGCCGTCGGTCTTGCGCACCCGCATCCAGAACGGCAGGTCATCCCCGTAGTAGTCGCTGTCGTACGCGAAACCGCCGTAGTCGGCCACCAGGCGGTGCGTGTTCGGGCTGTCGCGCCCGGTGTACCAGCCCAGCGCGCGCTCTCCCGTGAGCCGCTCGATCGTCTCCATCGCGATGCGCATGTGCTCGCGCTCGAGCGCTTCGTCCATGCCCTGGTAGCTGATCCAGCGCCAGCCGTGGCAGGCGATCTCGTGGCCGAGTTCGCGCACGGCGGCGGTCAGCTCGGGATGGCGCTGCAGCGCCATCGCCACGCCAAACACGGTGAGCGGCAGCGCGCGCCGCTCGAATTCGCGCAGGATGCGCCAGACGCCGGCCCGCGCGCCGTACTCGTACAGGCTCTCCATGCTCAGATGGCGTGCCGGGAATGCCGCCGGGTTGAACATCTCCGAGAGGAACTGCTCGGAGGCGGGGTCGCCGTGCAGCACCGCGTTCTCCGCGCCCTCCTCGTAGTTGAGCACGAACTGCACCGCGATGCGCGCGCCGCCGGGCCAGCGCGCGTGCGGCGGGTTGCGGCCGTAGCCCACCAGGTCGCGCGGGTAGGGTGCGGTGGCGTCGTAGACGGCGTGCGGCATGGTGGGGGCGTCGCTCATGTCTTCAGGCGGTTCGGGCCAGAGCCTGGCCGATGTCGTGGGAGGGGTAGCCGCGTTGCTGCGTGAGGTGGGTCTCGACGTGGCTCAGGTGCTCGCCCATCAGGCGGGCGGCGCGCTCGCCGTCGCGCGCGGCCAGCGCGCGCACGATCTGCACGTGCTCGTCGTTCGACTGGCTGGCGTCCACGCTGCTCTGGTACATCAGCGTGACGAGCGCGCAGCGCGAGATCAGCTGGCCGAGTACCTGCGCCAGCACCGGGTTGTCCATCAGCTCGGCCATGCGCACGTGAAAGTCGCCGAGCAGTTCGGTGCGCCCGCTGGCGTCACCCTGTTCGATGGCGTGCTTCTCCTGCGCGATGTGTGCACGCAGCGACTTGATCCGGGATGGTGTGGCCTGCGCCGCGAAGCTGCGCGCCATTTCGCACTCGAGCATGCGACGCACCGCGAACACCTGGCGCGCCTCGTCCACCGAGGGCGCGGCGACGAACGCGCCGCGCGCGGGCTCCAGCGTCACCAGTTGCTGCTGCGCGAGCTGCAGCAGTGCCTGGCGCACCAGCGTGCGCGAGACGCCGAAGTGGTCGGCCAGCTTCTGCTCGGCGAGTTTGCTGCCCGGCAACAGGCGGTGTTCCACGATGGCGCGCGTGAGCGACTGCACGATCAGCGCGGTGGACGACGATTCCATCGCGCGATGATAGCGTCTGCGCAAAAAAGTGTATACACTTTTGTTCCTGATCTGGCGGCACAGGGCGCTGCCGTGCCGTGCCGGCCGGCGCGCCCGCGACGAGGAGCACTGCGATGGGATTGAGCACGCACGTACTGGACACCATGCATGGGGTGCCGGCCGGCGGCATGCGGGTGGCCTTGTTCACGATCCACGAGGGCGTGCCGACACTGGTGCGGCGCTTTACGCTCGACCAGGACGGGCGCAATCCGGACGGCCCGCTGTACGACGACCAGAGCCTGCGCCGCGGGCGGTACCGCCTGGAGTTCGATGTCGCGGCCTATTTCCTCCAACGGGGGGTGGTGCTGCCCGAGCCGAGCTTCCTGAGCCTGGTGAGCGTGGATTTCGGCGTGGCCCACGCCGACCAGCATTACCACGTGCCGCTGTTGGTCAGTCCCTGGAGCTATTCGACCTATCGCGGCTCGTGAGCTTTCCCGGCCCCTGGTGGCGCCAGGCGTTCGGGCCTGCGGCTCGCTACATCTGGCCTTCGGTCAGGGTGTCGAGCTGGAACTTGCCGCTTTCGTCCCACAGCCAGATGTCGCGGTAGGTCACGCGGCCGAGGCGTTGCGGCACCGGGTACGGCGCGGCGGCGCGGATGGTGCGCTCGATCTCGGCGATGACCTCGGGTGCATGCGTGGGGGCGCGGCGCCACTCGATGCGCGCCACCCGGCCCTGACGGTCGATGTCGACATCCACCACCCCGATGGCGTACAGGTTGGGCCTCAGCATGCCCTTGTAGATGCGCGCCGCGTTGAGCGCGTACAGGTGGGCTGCGGCATCCTGCCGGTACGCCAGCGCGCTGGCCGCGAGCGAAACCGCCGGCTGTGCGGCGACGGGCGGCGCCACCGCGGTAGGTGGCGCAACCGGGGCAGGGGGTACGCCGGCGCCCGGCACGCCGGGTGTCGGTGTCGGCAGCGGGACGGCGGGTGGCACCGGTGCCGGTTGCGCGACCGGCGGGGGCGCGCGCAGCGGCACGCTGCAGGCGGCCAGCAGTGCCCCCACGGAGGAAACCAGGGCGGCCAGCAGCGGGTGGCGGATGGATCTCAAGGAAAGCCTTTCACAGGGGCTGCAGCGCGGGGAGCGCGGCAGACCCCCGGGATTATCTGCCGGGTACGCTGCGGGCATACTGCGTTCGGGTCCGCCAGCGCCTGCTGCTCATGTCATGGCAGGCGCTCATCCCCGGCGGGCCATCGACGTGCGGAAGGGTGGCGATCGTGATGCAGGCCGAAGCGGCATTTTCCCGTCTGACGCATGAGCGGGCAGTCTGGGTCAGCGTGGCGTCGACGCAGGGTTCGGTGCCGCGGGATGCGGGCAGCTGGATGGCGGTGTTCGCGCAGGATTGCGTCGGCACGATCGGTGGCGGCAATGTCGAATACCAGGCCATCGCCCATGCGCGCGCGTGCCTCGCGGGAGCTGCTGTGGCCATGGAGCGGCGCTATGCCCTCGGTCCGAGCCTGGGCCAGTGCTGTGGCGGCGTGATGGTGCTGCGCTTCGAGCCGGTCGATGGCGCGTCGCTTGGCATGTTGCGCGCGCGGCTGGCGCGCCCTGTCATGCCGGTCGCCGTGTTCGGCGCCGGCCACGTCGGGCAGGCGCTGCTGCGCCTGCTCGTCGAATTGCCGTTTGCGCCGCATTGGATCGACAGCCGTGAGGACGTGTTTCCCACCGGGTTGCCGGCGCAGGTGCGCACGGAACACTCCGAGCCGGCCCACGCGGCCGTGGCCGGGCTTGCGCCGGGCAGTCGGGTGCTGGTCATGAGCCACAGCCACGCGGAGGACTTCGACATCGTGGCGGCCTGCCTGCAGCGTCTGCGCCGGCAGGATGAGCTGCCCTACATCGGTCTGATCGGCAGCCGCACCAAGTGGGCGAGTTTTCGCCGTCGCCTGCAGCAGCGCGGCTTCACTGAGTCGGAACTGGCGCGCGTCACCAGTCCGATCGGCGTCGCCGGCGTCGAGGGCAAGGAGCCCGAGGTGATCGCAGTCGCCGTGGCTGCGCAATTGCTGCAGTTGCGCGATGCGCCGGCCTGACCTGGGGCGAAGCGCTGGACGGCTTGTGTCCGCGTCAGGCTACCTCCACCGGGCGATCTTCACCAAGCGATCTTCACATCGGGGTACCTCCGCAGCGCCGCAACAGTCCGGTCGGGCGGACTTGATCGCCACGCGCAAGTCATTACACTCGGCATTCCATGTCGCAGCGGAGCCGGGCTGATCGCCAGCCCTGGTGCGCGACGCGTTCCTGCTTACAGCGCCCGCAGTGGTGAGCAGTGCGAACCGGCACGTCCGCGGCGGGTCGGGCACTGCGAAAGACCTCACGCATGGAGAGCTACTACCTCGACTGGGCCAATCTGTTGCTGCGCTGGACGCACGTGGTGACGGCCATCGCCTGGATCGGTGCGTCGTTCTATTTCGTCTTCCTCGACAGCAGCCTGCTGCCACCGACCTCGCGTGCGCTGCAGGATGCCGGTGTCGGCGGCGAACTGTGGGCGGTGCACGGTGGCGGGTTCTACAACCCGCAGAAATACACCGTGGCGCCCAGGACGCTGCCCGGCCACCTGCACTGGTTCTACTGGGAGAGCTACAGCACCTGGCTGTCGGGCTTTGCGCTGTTTTCCGTCTCCTATCTCTGGAGCGCGCGCACCTACCTGATCGACCCGGCGCGCATGGACTGGTCCAGCGCCGTGGCGATCACCGTCGCGCTGCTGTTCCTGCTCGTGTTCTGGCTGCTCTACGACCTGGTCTGCCGGCTGTTCGGCCAGCGCCGCAATGGTGACGCGATCGTCGGCGTGCTGGTGTCGGTGCTGGTCGGCGTGGCGTCCTGGCTGGCCTGCCGCTGGTTTGCCGGGCGCGCGGCGTTCCTGCTGGTGGGCGCGATGATCGCCACCACCATGAGCGCCAACGTGCTGCTGTGCATCATCCCGGGGCAGCGCCGCACGGTGCAGGCGATGCGCGAAGGCCGCCCGGTGGACCCGCTCGACGGCCTGCGCGGCAAGCAGCGCAGCGTGCACAACACCTACTTCACGCTGCCGGTCGTGTTCGCCATGCTGAGCAACCACTACAGCTTCACCTACGCGCATGCGCAGAACTGGCTGGTGCTGATCCTGATGATGTTCGCCGGCGCTGCCGTGCGCCAGTTCTTCGTGCTGCGTCACGGCTACAAGCTCGGCCGCAACCGCCACCCCTGGCCCTACGCGCTGGCCGGCGTGCTGGTGATCCTCGCCAGCGTGGTCTGGATGCAGCCGTCGCTGCCCGCCGCCGGCGCGACGCCGCCTGCGGCCAGCCAGCCTCCGCCGACCGCAGCGCAGGTGCTGGCCGTGGCCGAGCAACGCTGCGTGATGTGTCACGGAGCGCAGTTGCAGATGAAGAACGTGCGCCTGGACTCCGTCGCCGCGCTGGAGCAGCAGGCGCAGGCGGTCTACCAGCAGGCGGTGGTGACGCGCGTGATGCCGATGAACAACGCCACCGGCATCACGGAAGCCGAACGCGCGCTGATCGGGCGCTGGTTCCTGGCGCGCGGGCGGCAGCCATGAGGCGCGAGCGCCGCAGCGCGGAGGGCAGTCCCGTGAGACGCCGCCGGGCCGCTCCCGAGGCCCCCAGCTCCGCGGCGGGCGGCGCACAGACTCGTCGTATGAGTGTCGTACGGCGCGCAACCCAGTAGCAACAGGCACACCATGTCCACCCCAGACCCCATGCGCCACGGCGCGCTCGAGGACGCGCAGGCGCTGTTCACCGGCACCCTGCTGGTCGGCCTGGGCATGGTGCTGTTCGGCCGCAGCGGCCTGCTCACCGGCGGCACGGCCGGGCTGGCGTTCCTGCTGCGCTACGCGCTGGGCGTGGAGTTCGGCGTCGCGTTCTTTCTCGTGAACCTGCCGTTCTACCTGCTGGCCTGGCGCCGCATGGGCGCGGTGTTCACGCTCAAGACCTTTGCCGCCGTCGCGCTGCTGTCGCTGTTCGCGCAACTGCTGCCGCACGGCATCGCGATCGGCTTCCTGGCGCCGGCCACTGCCTCGGTGCTCGGCGGCCTGCTGTGCGGCGTGGGCATGCTGATCCTGTTTCGCCACCACGCCAGCCTGGGCGGCATCAACGTGCTGGCGCTGCACCTGCAGGCGCGCTACGGCTGGCGCATGGGTGTCGTTCAGATGACGATCGACGCGCTGATCGTCGCCGCAGCGTTGTGGATCACCGATTGGCAGCGCGTGGCCTGGTCGGTGCTGGGCGCCGTCATGCTCAACCTGGTGCTGGCGGTGAACCAC
>JBDHRZ010000005.1:0-22788 GCA_039807845.1 Rhodoferax sp. | reverse complement strand
CCGCTCGGCGCGCGGCAGGGCGGCGAAGCGCAGCGCATCGGCGGGCGCGCTGGAGGCGGGCGCGGCGGCGGCCGGCGTGCCGGCGGCGGGGGCGCGGATGGACACTTCGCCCGGCTCGAAGTCGTAGGCGCGCACGAAGTAGTCCTCGCTGAACACCGCGCCGGCTTGCGATAGCTTGAGGTCGCGGTCGGCGCGCTCGACGGACAGCCCCTCGCCGGATTCCAGCACGAACGTGGGCGCATCGCCGGGGAAGCGGTTGAGCGCCCACAGCGCGGCGACCAGGCGTTGCACGGTAGCGGCGATGAGGCGCACGTCGGCGCGCAGGCGGTCTTCGCGCACGTCGTCCTGCACCTTGGCCGCGGCGTAGCTGCCGCCGCCGGCAATATCGGTGGTGAGGGTCTGGCCGAGGATGACTTTCTGGATGCGCTTGTCGACGGCGCTGGCGAAGTCCTTGAACGCCTGGCCGGAGTTGCCGGGGGCGATGGCGGACACGGTGGTGTCGGTGCTGGTTGCGATGGCGCCGGACTGCACCGCGCTGGCCAGGAGGCGCGCGAGGTCGTCGGGGTTGCCGTTGCCGGAGCCGACCAGCAGCGGCGCGCCGAAGCGCTCCAGGAAGCGCGCCCAGAACTGCCAGCCGTTGGCGCGGAAGAACCACGGCCAGTACAGGCGCGAGAGCAGCGCCTCGCCGTAGGGGTTGACCCAGCTCGGCGCGTGGCGGGCGAGCAGGAACTTGAGCGGGCCGGCGTCGCCGTCCGCGCCCGAGTCCACGCGCACGCCGTCGGCGTGGTCGGGGGAGATGTACAGGAGGCTGCCGTCGCGCTGCGGCACGAACCATTCCATCGGCTTGTCGTTGATGGCGGCCAGGCCGATGCGCGGGCCGCGCTGAGCGTAGATGACCTCGGCCACGGAGTAGCCGTAGGGCACGGCGCGCCACAGGCAACGCAAGAGCGGCTCCATGACGGCGGTGATTTCGTCCCAGACGAAGCGGTGCGCATCGGTTTCGTACGGCTCCAGCCGCCACGGGGTGGAGGCGACGGCGGCAAAGCGGGTGGCGAGCGCGGCGGCGATCTCGTCGTCGTATTCCAGCGCGGCCAGGTCTTTGCGCGACTTGCCGAGCTTGCGCAACACCAGGTCGGGATCTGCGAGGCCGAACAGGCGCTCGGTGAACAGGCTGACCGCCTGCTCGCCGAACAGGTCGGCGCGCTTGGGCGCGGCGGCGAACTGCGGGGCGTCAGAGGGACGCGACCATGGCCATTTCATGGGACTGTGCTCCAAAGGTGCGGTGGCCGGCGACGGCGATCTGCGGGCCGGCGGCGGGGAGTGCGGCGAAGGCGAAGGCGAGCGCGTCGACGCCGTCGTCGTGCGCGCCATGCGGGAAGTTCAGCAGCTCATCGCGCAGCCAGGCGGGCACGCGGGCCGGATCGTGCCGCACGAGGCGCTGTTCGTAGCGCGTGAGCAAGGGCGCGAAACGGGTGAGCTTGTCGCGGTCTGGCTTGATGCCGCGCACGGGCAAGGTGGTGGTGCGCAGCAGCTCCTGCACTACGGCGGCCTGATACTGCACCGCCTCGATGGCGATCAGGGCGGGCGAATGGCGCGCGGCGGCCTCCTTGATGCGCTCCAGCACCTGGCTAAACGCGCAGCGATGGCGCTCGGCTTCGCGCACATAGACGAGCCCCGTGGCCGGGTCGCGGCTCAGGGCGACGATGGCGGTGTAATCGGCGCCTTCCTTCTGCGACAGCGCTAGATCGACCGCCATCGCGACCGGCAGGCCGGGCGGCGGAGTGCCAGTGGCGATCATGTCGGGCTTCACCAGCCCGGCGCCGAAGGTGACGAACTGCGCCAGCACCTCCTGCGCATAGACCAGTTCAGGCATGTTCTGGCGCTGTTCCTCCATCCATCCGGCGGGCAGGTACGGGTTGTCCATGCTGGGGGCGGTGTGGCTGACCCAGTCCTGGTCGCCGCGTTGGCCGCGTTCGAACAGGGTCTGGAAGTAGTTGGCGCCGTTGGGCGTGGAGATGAACCAGGCGTCTCCGTCCAGATCGGCCAGGGTAAAGCCGATGGTCTTTTCCCAGGCGTCCTGCAAGTGTCTGGCGTGCGCCGCCTCGTCCAGCACGACGCGGGCGTAGTAGCTCCCGCGTCCGCATTTCATCGGGTTTTCCAACGTCCAGAAATCGACGCGGCCGCCATTTGAGAACTCGATCACCGGGCGCGGTTGGGTGGTGGCGCGGCGAATGACCGGCGCGTACTGGCCAGCGATGTCGAAGAACACGCGCCCGAAATAGCTGTCGTTGGGGGCGTACCACGCGCACGGGAGACCCTTGCGCCCCGTGCCGTCCGCGCCGCCCAGCGCCCCGCCGGGCAGGTTCAGGACGACCTCGGCCATGAGGTAGGTCTTGCCGTAGCGCCGGCCCATGCAGGCCACGTTGCGCTTGCGGCGCGCGGCGAGAATGCGCCGCTGGCCGGGGTGCGGGTCGAAATCCGGCAGGGTGAGCCGGGCCACGTCACTCGCCCCCGAAGCTGCGCGGGTTGGCGATGGCGATCTCGGCCGGCACGACGACATCCAGTCCCCATGCCTTGCGCTCGCCGGCCTGCTGGATCGCGGTCATCTCCGCCGTGATCTTGGCCAGTTTGGCGCGCTCGAAGGCTTCCTTGGCGTCCGCCTCACGGGCCGTCACGGCTTCTTCGCGCAGTTCCACCACCTGCAGCCATTCCTGCCGGTGGCGGCGCACCACGGCGGCGGTTTCGTCGGCGGCGGCATCGATGGCCTCGGCCTTCTTTTTTGCCGGGTCAGCTGGTGACATGCCGGTGACTTTCTCGGTGACTTTCCTCCTCACCACGTCGCCGATATCGCTGCCGTCGCCCCACCCCTCGGCTTTCGCGCGGCGAACGATAGCGGCCTTGTTGACGCCATGCTTCCCGGCCAGTTCGCCGAACGTCGCCCCGGCCTCGCGCTCGGCGCGGACGGTTTCCCACTGGTCGGCGCTGAGGCGGGCCATTACTGCGCGCCCCGATCGGCCCGCACCAGCGCCTGCAATCCGCTCACTTGCGAGTCGCATTCGTCGGCGGCTCGAACAATTCGGCCCGTACGATCGTTCCGGCTTGCGATGGCTGCATCAAGCTCGCGGGTGGCGGTGGCAGCGTCGGACAGACGCTGGGTTTCGCAGCCGGCCCATTCGCGGCGCAGCTTGAGAGTGCCAGCGTTGAGGCCAGCGATAACGGAATCAGCCGCGTCTTGCGCATCTTGTTTCCCCTTCTCGTATTGTTCGGCCGCCTGCGCGGCCGCAGCGGCGATGCGCTGCTCGGCATAACGCGCGGTAGTCGTGGCGTCGAGCCGAGCCTGCTCGGCGTCCAGTCGCAGCGTGACGACCTGCATCTGCGCCCAATGCAGGCGCGTGGTCTGCACCGCGAGCGCGGCCAGCAGGGCGAGAATCACGGCGGCGAGGATGCGGGAGATCATGCCCACCGCCCGCAGATGCGCTGCCACCACGACTTGCGCGGCACTGGCCAATCCTCAGGATTCGCGCCCGCTCGTTGCATCGCCGCGCTGATCTGCCTCGCTGTGAACATCGCCGGATATTCTCGCGCGCCGTACACGATGCGCGCGGGGTAGTAGGCTTTGGCCGCGCCGAAGCGGCGCTCGGTGTTGGCGATTTTCTCGCCCAAGTCGATCAGCGACCTCATGGCCGTTCATCCTCCACCCGCGCCGCGCGTGGCTCCGGTCGCCAGTCGAGGCATGATCCATGCCTGACCATCGGCTTGATTCGCGCCAGTGGCAGCACGCCGTCGTAGCGCAGCACGTAACGCAGGCAGCTCTCGCATTGGGCGAGCGGCTGGCCATCGCACAGCTCGACCCGGAAGCGCGTCATTTCGCGCTCGCCTTGGCGACGGCCTGTACTGACCATCCCTGCGCCACGACTGCGCCGACCTGGCCGAGCATGTATGCCGCCACGGTCCACGTCGTCGCGCCGACCCACTGCGCGCCGTCGAGCCTGCCGATCCACAGCAGGCCGGTCGCGGCGATGATTACCAGCAGCGCGAGCGTGAGCTTGCTGCGGTCTGCGTCAGTCATGGTTGTCATCGTCGTGTTGCGCGCCGATGGCGTCCCACCACGCGCGAATGCGCGGCCATACATTGGCGAGGATCCACGGCCCAGCGATGACTCCGGCGATGAGTCCGAGGGCGAAAGAGATCATGCACCACCTCCTGAGATCGATTCCCACGTCACGACGCCCTTCGCGCGCGCGCGAGAGATGCGCTCTGCCGCCAAGCGCGGCGTCACGCCGAGCCGCTCTGCGATCTGCTCACGCGTTACCACATCGCAACCGACGCGGTACAGCCGCCGCGCATTTGCAGCGCCGCCCCTGCGGCCTTTTTCCGTCGCGGTGTCGTACTCCGCGCGAGCGTGCCGAAACCCTGTCATGCTTTCCTCCAATCACCGCCCAAACACATGGCGCGCTCGCTGGCGCGGCGCTTGGTGAGGCCCGGAAGAACGATCTTGACGCCGAGCAACGTGGTCTTGTTCCAGTGCGTGAGCTGCGCGCACCACGTCTCGGGCTCGGCGCCTGCATTGAGCATGCGCACGAGCGTGCTGCGGCATGCCTTGATCAAGCCCACGTTATCGGCCCACGAGATAAGTGCGGCACCCTGGTTGATCGTCACGTCTTGGCGAATGCAGGTGGACAGCCCCTCATCCCACACACGCGCGAGGCGCGGCGCGTAGCGCGCCACGCATTCGTCCCACGTGTACCGCTGCACGCCGACGCGGACGTCTGGGCCGGTCTCGCCGATGCACTCGGTCGGGATGCCGACCGGGTCCGCGTAGCCGACTGGAAAGATGCCTTCGTAGTACGCGCCCATCGGCACCGCCACGGCCACGGCCGCGAGCGTGCCGCCGAGTATCTTTGCGCGTGCGCCGGTCATGGCTTGGCTCGCTTGGCGGCCGATGCAGCCGCCGTTCCGTGCCTGCGCTCGATCGCATCGACGCGGTGGTCTAGATCATCGAGCTTTCGGTCGTGGTCAGCGTCCTTTCGGTCGCCGTTTTCGATCTGCCGTTGCAATCCAGAAATTGCAATCCTGGCCTCGCTCGCGCGATACGCCCCAGCGACCTGCAAGTCGATCGAGTCGAGCCGCGGCGTGATCGCCGCGACGGACTTGTCCAAATTCGCCAAGGTCTGCACTCCCCACACGATCGCCGCGCATGCAAGCGCGATGCCGGCAGACTGGAATCGCCGCTCCCACTTCACGGCGCGATCGATCTTTCGGCGTTCGATTTGGTGATCTTCCTGCATGGCCTGCTCTGTCGAATTGCGTGGTCACCCGGCCGGAGTACGTGCTGCATGCGCATCGATCGAACCACTCACGAGCGCATGGCAGAGCGCCGGCAACGCCGGGGTGCCGAGCCCACGCTGCCGTGGTTGTTTTGGATGACGGCGACACTCACGGCTGGTCGCGGTCATAGCGTGTCGTCGACAGGTGTTGACTTACCACGTGGGCTGGTCAACACCCGATACACGAGGGCGGTATCGACGCCGACCACCCGTGCGATCTGGCGATAACTCAACCCGGCCAGGCGCGCCTGCTGCATGAGTCGATAGCGCATCTCGCGCATCCTGCGCACGGCAACGTCGGCGGCGATGGCGGCGTCGTCAGGCCGAATGCCGGCCCGGCGCATTTCGTGGACCATGACGGCCCTGGTTCGGCTCATACGGCCTCGATGGCAACCAAGAGGCGTGGCGCTTCGCGGTCAATGCCTGCCCGCCTGATCCGCAGGTCATCGATTTGACTGTCGTCGTCATATACCCCTGCGTGGGTCAGGGCATCGAGTGTCGCCTTGAGCAGGTTGTCCAGGTCACGCCGGCGGCGATCCGGCTGCCAGGTTTCGATGCGCAAGCCGACGGATACGCCACCAAGGCGCGTGCAGCGCGATTCCAGGCACACCTTGGCCACAGCGGCCCGATATGCCCTCCCCTCGGCGGAAAGCAGCGTACGGCCCCGCCAGTGGCGCCACAGGCGGTTTGTGGATGGCGGCCATGGAAGGGTGAGGGTTGTCATGCGGCGCGATGCCGGTTGAGCAGGCGTGAATCGGCCAGGTAGCGCATGTCGGCCAGTCGTTGCAGCAGGGTACGCACCTCGTCGTTCTCGACGGCATCAGCAAGGGTGGCGCCCATGAATCGATACGGTGCCAGCGCGACGCGCATCGCGGTCAGCTCGTCGCCGGTGACGAGCGGGTTGTCCAGCAGCGCATAGGCGCTGCCGATCAGGTCGGCGGACGGCTTCGGGAGCGGCGGTAGCGGCGGGAAATTCATGACGATGGCCTTGTGCTCGAATTCTTGCAATTACGCCGTGTTGTTGGAGCGATGATCGCGGCGCTTATAGCCCATTCTGTATAAGGGATAGAGAGAGAAAATAATTGTTGGAGTGGTATGTATTTCCCTGTGATTTTTTCAGGGAATAGTTACCCTCGCGGCGTTTGCGGCGGTAAACTCCAAACCATTGTGCTGCCTTGCTTATAAGCGCCGTGACTTGCGCGGCGATTTCGCGGCGTTTATGACGTTTATCCGGCGGTCTCATGGTCCTCCCCATCGTCGAACGTGGTTTCGATGG
Source organism: Rhodoferax sp. (assembly GCA_039807845.1). GTDB lineage: Bacteria > Pseudomonadota > Gammaproteobacteria > Burkholderiales > Burkholderiaceae_C > CAISIP01. The sequence continues at coordinate 16,185 of JBDHRZ010000005.1, read as the reverse complement.
CGAGTTTCGGGGCGGCATTCCGGTCGGTTGCGACCCATGCGCGGCGCTTGCGTCCACGGCCGCTTTGCGACGGGATGTCGGCCAGGCGTGCGGTGCCGTCTTTCTGAAGCGCGGTCAGGAACGCGGTGCGCTGTTGCGGCGTGCTGTTGCGCCAGGCGGCGCAGAGCTTGTCGAGGTCGCGCTCGGTGCGCCCATGGTCGCCGGCCGTGGTGAGGCATTTCAGGATATCGGCCTTGTCCTTGGCGAACTTGCCGCCGTGCATATGTTCGCGCACAGCCTGAGCGGTGATGGCTGCGGAATGGCGGACGTAGGCGATGGCCCACTCCGCGACATCGAGCGTGATGCGCGGCTCGTCGGGGCTGATGGAAACGGCGATGATGACGGCCACGCGGAGCGCCTGCTCGAATCGGCGGGCGTCCAGTTCTTCCAGTCCCTCGGCCTCCATGGCGTCCTGCGATGCCATGGATTCGCGGTCGAACGCATCGAACGCGGCCTTGGCGCGCGCGTCGCACGGCACGTCGATGGGAGTCACGCTGTCACGTGCCGTTGGCTCGATGCCGGCGAGGTTGCCGGTGCTGCGGCGCTGGCGGACAGTCTTCACCGCTTGCAGCCATTCGATGACGCATGGCGGGATCGGATCGTCGGACGGCTCGCCAGCAGGCTGGCGCCCGATGTGGGTTTCGGTGATGAGAAGGCGCCCCAGGAAGCCGCCTTCGACGCTGCCTGCGCTGAGTGCGCCGTAGAACGTGCCAGGCGTGGTCATGCCGAGCAGGGTGATCGCGGGATTGTGGATCGTGCGCTTCAGCATCGCTTCGGCTTGTTCGCGCGGTAGCGACGATAGCGAATAGGCTTTCGGGCGCATCGTGCCGTGCAGGTTGCCCCAAGCCTCGATGAGCGTCGTGATGGCGGCGCGCTGGTGCATGGCGCCTTCCGACTGTGCGTTGCCCAGCAACGCCCCGAACTCGTCGATGATCGAGATATGGATGGGTTGATGCTCGAGCAGCGACATTACAGCCGCATCGGACGCGTAGCCGCCCATGCCGATAAGCTCTGGCCATTGCGCCTCGGTCAGTGCGCGATTGATCGCGGTACGTGCGTATTCTTTGCCGCATCCGGACTTGCCGACGTTCAAGAAATAGAGACTGGTCCAGTTTTTCCGTGGCATGCCACGGTAGCGCCGGCCGCAGGCAACGGAGCCGAGCGCGAGTGCCGCGGAAACCGCGAATGCAGGTTGCGTTTTCGGCGCGGTGCGATTGATCCACTGCACGAACTCGCCCAAAGGACCGGGCAATGCGAGCAGGCCGCACGCGGCAGCCGATAGCACGGGCGCGGGGACGGCGAGATGCATGGCGGCGACGGGTACGGGTACGGGGTCGGATTCACCTGTCCACCCTGCGGCCATGGCCCAGGCGAACACGGATTCGATGTGCAGGCCGTTGCCGCTGGTGAAGCTGGCCCATTTTGCTGTTTGCGCAGCAGGCGCATATTTCGCGCTTTGCTGCGACCAGGTGTCCCAAATCTCGAACGCCTCCAGCGCATCGGTCGAGTGCAGCGCCATGCCGACGTGTATCCACGTCTCGTAGGGGTCGGGGTCCAGATACCGCATGGCTGCTCGCAGGTCTGCGATGCGCTGCGGGTGCAGGAAACCGGTCAATTTCTGGCCACCCTTGACCGGCCGCAACAGGTCCGCTGTCTTCGGCATCACCAGCCAGTCCGGCGCCGGCGCGGCAACTGCGCCCTCCAGCGGATCGCACTCGGCTTGCCAGCAGTAGGCGCGCCCGGAATGGTGCATGGACGGCTCGACGACGATGTAGCCGCCATTCCCCTTGACCTGCACGCCCTTGCCAGGACTGCGAATTACCTGGTCAGGCTCATAGCGGAACAGGATGTGCTGCCCGCCGCCGCCGGTGTTGGCGACAATGGTGTCCGGCACATGGCCACCATTGCGCTCGACGAAGTGATCCCACGTCTGGTCGCCGCCGTCGCGCGGGTCGATGTCGATGGCGACGATGCCGGATGCCTCGCCGGTTGCAATGCCGATCGACAGTCGCGGCTCGGCATCCCACCAGCGGCGTATTTCGGTCTCGTCGCGCGAGGCCGAGAGCGACCCATGCCGCGCGAACAGGCCATGTGGATGTTTGCCGCGCGAATTCGGCGACAGGTCGCCCGATCCATCATGCGCGTCACCGCATCCGCATTTGCCATCGGCGTCGACCCACCAGATCGGAACGACCGCCATGCCTGCTGCCACGTATCCGAGCGCGAAATCAAGATGGTTCCGGGATGGTGACGGCTCGGGCACGATGCTCACGTCGCCGCGCTCCGCGCTACCGAGTCGCAATGATCGCGCAGGAGTACATGCAGCGCGTGCCAAGCATCGGCGTTGACGTTGATGGTGGTGCCAACGGCCACCGGGACGACGCGCAGGCCGAGGATGGACAGCACGCGCGCGGTTTCCTCCAGATCGAGGCCTCCGCCGTTGTCGTTGTGGTTCTTCCAACGCGACAGGCGCGTCTCGGACACGCCCGCCGCGTCGGCGATTGCGGCCTGACCGCGCTCCGCCAGCGCGCGCAACACGGCAGCTTCGATCTCGCGTGGCATTGCGCCGCTCATGGGCGACCCTCCCCGCGCATGAAACCCCCGCTCCCCAGCGCCATGTCAGCGAGCCGCCTTGGACAGGGCCGAGCTCGGGGTGGCGCCGGAAAAGGCGACGCGCGCCCGCTGATAGGATGGAGTTTCCACACAACCATCTTCCAGAAAGGAGCGCGTCATGAGCGAGAACCCGGCGAATGGCTTGACGGTGCAGGAGATGCTGCTGTTTGCATCGGCTTGTCATGCCACCTTGGGTCGTTGGCAGTTTCAGAGAACGGCGCGTCTGGCAACGCCCAATATTCCCGAAGCGCCTTGGGATCAGATGCTTGCCGAAGAATTTGCAACAGTGATCGCGGACCTGAAGGATTTCGAGGGTCAGCTAGCAGACTCACGCTCATAGCGTTCTGCACGTACAGCAGTTCCGCCAACAGTTGCCCCAGGAGGTCGAGCTGCGCGTGCAGGCGTGCGCCATCGATGTCACGCGGCACGGCGGGGCTCCTCGTCGGCGGGGGGCCAGATATCCGGGCGCAGGTCGCTGCGCGAGACCGCGCCGGCGCTCTCCTCGTCGAGCCGGCGCACCAGCGCGCCATCGAGGCGAGGTTGCACCGACAGCGCCTTGCGCAGGTAGCCGATGGTGGTGCCGCAGCGCGCGGCATAGGCCGCCTGATCCGCAGGCGGCAGCGTGGAGAGGTAGTGCCGGAGGGTGTCCATGCACCAACATTACCATACAGTAAATCGTTGTCAATCCCGTTTGGTCATGTACCTTCCGGTAATTGATACTCTGGCGATGACCACTACGGCCGACATTGTTGCCGCGCGTCGCGCGCGCCTCCGAGCGTGGATCGACCAGCACTACGCAGGCGTACAACGCAATTTCGTCGACGCGACCAAGATCAACCAGGGTGAGTTGTCCGCCCTGCTCACCAGCAAATCGTTCGGCGAGAAGAAGGCTCGCGCACTTGAGATACAGGCCCGCATGCCAGACGGCTACTTGGTCAGCCCTCTGGTCGAGCCTTCCGCCCTACCCGCCCCGCCCGCGCCCGGCCCGGCGCTGTCGCCGGACGCACTCAGGCTTGCTCAGGTGTACGACCACGCTTCGCCGGCGCAGCGCGCGGCCTTCGACGCGCTGGCGCGGGGCTACGAGGACGCGGGCGCAGGCAAGACAAAGCCGTAGGGGTTGTTTTCAGGGGGACAAAGGTGGCAATACCGGACTGCGATGCGCTGGGCTTCTTGCCGCCCGGCTTCCACGACTGCACCTTGGCCGAAGCGGCGGAACGCTTCTGCTACACCGAACACCGGCAACGCCTGTTCGATGCCCTGTTGCGCTGGCTGGCCGGGTGGCGAGATGCCGGCCTGGCCCCGCCCATCTACATCGATGGCGGTTTCGTCACCGCCAAGCTGGCGCCGCCCAAGGACATCGACGTGGTCGCCGACATCCGCGCCCTGGACCTGCGCGACCGCGCGGTCTGCGCCGCCGTGGCGCGCCAGCTCGATCACGGCGCCGTGCTGGCGGAGTACGGTATCGAAGCATTCGCCTACCATCCGCTGTTGGTGCAAAATGACTTCCGCCTATGGTTCGCGTACGTCAAGCCGCAACAACGCGCGGCGCTGAATCTGGCGGAACACTTCCGCAAGGGCTTGTTGAGGGTGCAGCCATGATCAGCGCGGGCGCGTGGACCAACGAAGTGCACGACAAGGCACGGCTGCTGCACGACCAGATTGCGGCGCTGTCGGTCAAGGCGGCCGAGGCGGACGACGACGGCGCCTTGCGGCGCCTGCTGTGCGCGCCCTACTACACCCTGCTCGACCGCCTGTTCACGGAGGAACTGCCGTGGGCGCGCGCGATGGACGATTCCGACATCGTGGTGCGCATGCGCGGGCCGGCCGCGGACGAGGCGGCGCCGCGGGTGAAATTGATTGCCGATGCGTTCGACGAGGTGCGCAAGCAGGTGCAAGGCATCGCCAAGGCGATTGCCGGCGTCTCCTCGGCCAAGGCCTTGCCCGACGACCTGGACCTCGGCCTGTCGGGGTTCGCCCGCGGCAGCGTGGTGATGGGTCTGCGCGTGCGAGCGGGCGCATCCGACGCGGCGACGAGCCTGCTCGGTGATGACGACCTGCTGTTGCAGGCCACCCGCGCGGCGGTCCAACGCCTGGGCGAGGTCACCCGCTACGTGAACGAAGACGGCATTGCGGCGGAATTCGCCGCTCGCTTCGACGACCCGGGCGTGCGCGACGCGGTGCTGGTGGCGGCAGCCCGTCTGGCGCCCACTGGCCGCAACGGCATCGACCAGGTCGAGCTGACTACCCCGGGCGCCGAAGGCCCGGCGGGCGCGCCGTTGACACCGGTCTCGCGCACGATCCTGCGCCAGGCCATCGCTCGCCCGGTGCGGCGCGCCGACCATGGGCGCTACAGCGGCACCGTGCGCGAGCTCGATCTGGACCTGATGCGGTTCGAACTGCGGCGCATGCCGGGCGTGGCCTCGTTGCGCTGCGCGTACGCCGACATCCCTGAGGATCGCGCGCGCGCACTGCTCAATGCCACGGTCGAGGTTGCCGGCCTGGTCGAGTTCGACGCCAAGGGCCAGCCGCGGCTATTGCAGGTGGAGGCTGTCGAGATCATCCAGCCCGCGCCGGAGCAGCACGGCTTGGCGCTGGAGTAGCGCCGGGCCGTGCTACGGCAGGTCTTGCAGCCGCTGCTCGATCACAATGTCGGCGTGCTCGTGCATCAGATCCTTCACGTTCTTGCCGAGCCTCATCAAGACGACCTGCATGCCCTCGCTCCGGGCGAACTTCATCGCGGGCGCCAGATCGCTGTCACCACTCACCAGCACCACGGTGTGCGCTTGCCGCTTCAGGGCGAGCGCGGCGATGTCCAGGCCGATACGCATGTCCACGCCCTTCTGCTGGACGTTTGGCACCAGGTCGTCGGGAGAAAACTCCCGAGTCTCCTTGGCGCTGCGCACGATGTGGTCCTTGAGGCGCCAGCCGCGATAGCTCAACTCGCCGAACCGCATGGCGACGTACGGCAACCGCGCGATCGCCGCGTGCTGGGCGTTGCTGATTCTGGCCATCTCGCTGGCCGAGAAGTCCGTCTCCTTGCCATCGGGCCGGCTGACTTTCCCCACCAACGGCTTGGCGTCGTACCAGTACACGCGATGCAGGCGCATTCCGGCAACGACCGGCAACGCGCCGATCTTGGCGATCAACGCTGAAACGTCCTTCTCGTCGATCGCGGGATCGAACCGCTTGGCCTTGAGCGCGTACTTCGCGAAGCCGGCGTCGATCAGCACGGCGTAGGAAAGATCGGACACGCCCACCCCTTGGGCAAGAAAGTTGGCGAACCAGCAGGTGGCGGACGAACCGCTCTTACATAGTCACCCACTGGCCGCCGTTTTTCATGGTCGCCCCGTTGCGCGGCGCGGGTGAAGTCTGCGCTAGTCGGAGAATTTTTTCAATTGAATCACACCATCGCCACCGCCTATCGCACCGCGCGCGGCGATAGGGACGAGTGCGCTGAAATACTAGGCATGCCTATTGACACGCCTGATAGGCTTGCCTAGTATGCCCCCACTGCCCCACGACACCCGAATCCCGCGGCCAGGGGCGAAGGAAAGACCGATGTACGTCAGCGTCCGCACATTCGATCCGATGGAGCGCCCCACGGTGACCGTCGAGGAAGCCACTGAGCGCGGCACGCGCGTGCAGGATGTAGCGATTCGCCTGGGCAATCACGTGTACCTCGCCGTGGCGCCTGCCACGGCGCGGATGTTGCACGCGCAGCTGGGCGCGGCCCTCGCCAAGCTGGATGCGCAGGCCGAAGCGGTCTCGCAGCAGGTGGCGGCATGAACCGCTTCCTCACGGCCATGGCGCTGGCCGGTACTTGCGCCCTCGCCCATGCCGACACGCTGGTGATCGACCAGGCCGGCACGCGCACCACCTACGAAGGAGAGATGACCGGCGCGGAGCTGCTGGGTTCGATCGGCTACGGCCAGTTCCTCGCCGACAGCACCAGCACGGCGCCCGGCCCCGGGTCCGGCCTGGGCAGCCAACGCACCGCGCCGACCGGCGCCTGGAGCCTGCAGGTGCAGACGGACGCCGGCACCGAGGTTTACCCGACCTGCGCGCTGGCCTCGCTGGCGCTGATGGGCGGCACCACGCACTGGCGCTTCGTGTGCCGGGGAGCGGGGCGATGATCATCGACGCTGAACGCTTGGCGAATCGCATCGAGTCGGGCCGCCCGCGGCGCCTCGCGCCCATCGCGCGGGTTGCCCTGCTCATCTGGGTCGCCCTGTTCGCGGGCATCGTGATCGGCCGCGCGACAGCCCCGGACCGGGGCGTGACGTGGGCGGAGCTGGAAACGCGGGTCTGCCCGGCCGAGGTGGCGCCATGAACGCGACCGTCGTGCCCATCCACGTCACCCGCGCGGCCAAAGAACGCGGCGTGATGGCCGCGGCCGGTCTGCGCGGCATGGCCGCAGGGCTGTCGCAGATCCAAACGCAGGCGCTGATGCGCTATGCCCGCGACCGCTTCCGCAGCGGCCACACCAGCCCGGCGCGCGCGGTGGCCGACGCCTGGGCGCGCGCCCGCGAACTGGCGCGGGATACCACGGCATGAGCCTGATCGCACGCACCTGCCGCGCCTGGTCCAACGACGAGCGCCGCGCCCTATGGGCCGCCCGGTACTTTGCCGGTGGCCATCACCACGGTGAGCACGTCACCGCTGCCGCGCCCCCTCCGGCAGGCAATAGCCCGCGCGCGGGGCGCGGTACGTGCCACCCCGCGTCCATTCACCCGCTGTTCCCCACGCTTGCGGACCTGCAAGCCGAAGGCGACGCGGCCCTCGAAGAAGCACCCCGCACTTACGCCGAACGTCGCGGCTGATCACAACCCGGAGAAAAACCATGAACGCATCCGTTTTGCCCTTCGCCACCCCGCTGCAGCAGGCCTGCGAGAAACTGGCCGCCCTCAAACTGGCCGAGCACGAAGCCAACCTCGCCCGCCTCGCGGCCGAGAATGAAGTCCTCGCCCTGGTCGGCGATCTGCCCGCCGAAGGCACCACACACCATGACGCTGCCGGCTGGCGCGCGACGGTAACCACCAGCATCCGCCGCGTCGTGGATGCCGACAAATTGACCGAGATCGCGGCACAGATCCCCGATGCCATCGGCAAGCGCCTGCTGCGCTGGAAGCCGGAGCTGGTCACGCGCGAACTCCGGTTCGTGCAAAACAACGAGCCGGAGATCTATTCGATCCTTGCCCAGGCCATCGAGGCCAAGCCGGCCAAGCCGAGCGTCAAGGTCGAGCGCGTCGAGGAGGCAGCGTAATGGCCATCTCCCTCGCGTCCATCAGCAAGACCACGCGCAGCAGCGCGCCGCCGCGCGTCGTGATCCACGGCGAGCACGGCGTCGGCAAGTCCACGCTCGGTGCGAGCGCCTACAAGCCGATCTTCCTGCCCTTCGAGGACGGGCTATCCGGCATCGAGACCAGCGCGTTCCCGATCTTGACCAGCTACGCCGATGCGCTCGCCGCGGTCGAGACCCTCATCAACGAGCCGCACGACTTCGGCACGGCAGTGCTCGATTCCGCCGACTGGCTAGAGCCGCTCATCTGGGCGCACGCGTGCAAGCTGCACGGTTGGAGCTCGATCGAGCAGCCCGGGTACGGCAAGGGCTACATCGAGGCCAACGCCACTTGGCGGCAGTTTCTGGACCGGCTCGACGTGCTGCGCGCCCGCGGCATGGCGGTGATTCTCATCGCGCATTCGGAGATCAAGCACTTCGAGGCGCCAGATTCGGACGCTTACGACCGCTACCAGATCAAGCTGCAGCGGGGTGCTGCCGCACTCATCCAGGAGTGGGGCGACATCATCGGTTTCGCGCAGATCGAAACCGCGATCAAGAAAGAGCAGGCCGGCTTCAGCGGCACCCGCGCGCGCGGCGTAGCGACCGGCCGGCGTGTCCTGCACGTCGCCGGCAAGCCCGCCTATGTCGCCAAGAACCGCTACGGCATGCCCGACACCATCCCTCTCGACTGGGCCGCGCTCGTTGCGGCCATGACCCCATCCGCCATCCCGGCGGCAACCGAACCCACTGCATCCGCAGCGGCGTAACCCAACCCAAAACGAGGCACACGCACATGGCATTCCTTGGCACCACCTTTGATCCGAACACCGTTGCACCTTCGCAGGATTTTCAGCCCCTGCCGTCCGGCGAATACCCGGCGATCATCACCGACAGCGAAATGAGGCCGACCAAGCGCGGCGATGGCCAGTACCTTGAACTGACCTTTCAGATCATCGACGGCCCGATGAAAGGCCGCCTGGTCTGGTCGAGGCTGAACCTTGAAAACCCGAACCAGAAGGCGGTCGAGATCGCGCAACGCGACCTGTCGGCCATCTGCCACGCGGTCGGCATCACGCGGGCCATCACGGACAGCCAGCAGCTGCATAACCTGCCCATGATGATTCGCGTCGAGTTCATCCCGGCCGGCACCAAGGGCAGCGACCGCGACAGCAATGAGGTCAAGGCCTACAAGCGTCTGGAAGGCGCACCGGCACCTGCCGCGCAGCCCTCGCCGTTTGCCGCACCGCCAGCTGCGCAGTCGAGCGCGGCGGCCCCCGCTGCCGCGCCGTCCGCCCCGGCGTGGGCACGCCCCGCGGCGTAATCCACTGTGCGAGCGCGACGCACCCCTCCCCCGGCTGGCCCGGCTATGACCGCGCAGGGCGTCCTTTATCCATTATCCATAGCAGGAGAAAACAACCATGATCGATGACACTGCGCCGGCGACCAATACCGAGATCGCCGCTGAGACCATGCACGGCGACCTCATGGCCCTCGTCCTCGACGAGCTGAAGGCCGCGCCCGACGTCTGGCAGAAGCTCGGCGAGGTCGAGCAGGACGACGTGATCCAGCGCGTTCGCCAGCGCACCGAGACGGCCATCCGCCACTGCGTCGAGCTGGTGGCGATGCAGGGGTTCACCCGCATTCCGGCCAAGGTTGAGTCGGTCACGGTGAAGGACGGCATCAAGGCCGTGCTCACGCTCTCCCAGTTCGCGCCCGCACGACACGACCTGGTCGATGCGCAGGGCCAGACCGCGTACATCGTGCTCGCGGACACCGATGCGTTCGCCGGCGGCACCGAAGAGCACAAGGCCGAGCCCGACCAGGGCGCACTCACGCTCGATGCCATCGAGAAGATCGGCAAGAAGCCAGAGAACGGCACGGACAAGGGCGAGGCCGCCTGATATGACCACCCGAATCTACGTTGTGCACGACACTCGCGCCAACCCATCCAAGCCTCGACTTGTACGAGCCGTCAACCGCGCACAGGCATTGCGGCATGTCGCGGAGGATGCATTCTCCATTGATGTTGCCAGCCAGAACTCCCTGGTATTTCTCCTTGGCAATGGCATCGAAGTCGAGGATGTGTCGTCAGGCCGCGTTTACGATGGCGAGGCGCCACAGATCGACGAGGCCGCCTGACCATGGCCGCCCTGCCCGCCATTGCGCCAGCAGATCCGACACTCGACGCCCTGCGCGTCGAGGTCGAGCGGCGTGCTGCCGAGGATGCGCCACGCGCATACCTTGGCATGTCGTCCATCGGGCAACCTTGCGAGCGTCGGCTTTGGTACACGTTCCGCTGGGCCGCGCGCGAGCAATTCGATTGCGACACCCTATGGCGCTTCGAGGACGGCCACCGCAGCGAGGACGTCATGGCCGCGCGCTTGCGCCTGGTGCCCGGCGTGCACCTGCGCACCGTCGATCCGCGCACTGGCCAGCAGTTCGGATTCGCGGACCTCGGCGGGCACTTCCGCGGCCACGCGGATGGCCTCGTCACCGGCCTGTTACAGGCGCCGAAGGCCCTGCACGTGTGGGAAGGCAAGGCCGTCAACGAAGCCAAGTTCCGCAAGCTCATCCAGGTCAAGGCCGAGGCTGGCGAGAAGAACGCCTTGCGCCTGTGGGATCCCATCTACTACGCGCAGGCCATCCTCTACATGGCCTATGCCGAGGCGCCGCGGCACTACCTGACCGCGTGCACGCCAGGCGGGCGCGACATGGTCGGCGTGCGCACCAATACGGACCTCGACGCCGCCCGCGCCCTGCGCGCCAAGGCCGAGCGCATCATCGCCGCGCCGACCCCGCCGCCCAGGTGCAGCGAGGATCCCGCCTGGTACGAGTGCAGGCTCTGCCCGTTCCACGCCATCTGCCACGGCGGCAAGCTGCCAGCGGTCAATGCCCGCACCTGCGTGCACGCCACGCCGGAGATGGATGGCGACGGCCGCTGGTCCTGCGCCCGCTGCCGGCGCGACCTGACGCTGCCTGAGCAGGCCAAGCCCTGCCCGCACCACCGCTACATCCCGGCCCTGGTCACCTTCGCCGAGCAGGTGGACGCGAGCGAGGCTGAAAACTGGATCGAGTACCGCATGCCCGACGGACGCACCTTCCGCAACGGCGATCCGGGCCCCAACAGCTACACCAGCGCGGAACTGGCCGCACTCGAGCACGCCATGATCGGCCATGCGGGCATGGACAGCCTGCGCCAGGCGTTCGATGCGCGAGTGGTCACCCCGCTGGCGCCGCCCAACCCATTCAGGAAGACCGCCGCATGAACCGCTCCGAACTGCTCGACCTGGCCAAGCGCACCGTCTGCGAGGACCGCGCCACCACCCACGGCGACCTGGAGGACAACTTCGCCGTCGTGGCCGACCTGTGGTCGACCTACCTCCCCCACGTGCGCCTGTCGCCGGCCGATGTCGCTGCGATGATGGTGCTGTTCAAGATCGCGCGCATCCGCACCAACCCACGCCACATGGATAGCTGGATCGACGTGGCCGGCTATGCGGCCTGCGGCGCGGAGGTGACGCCGTGACCATCCCGGCTTTGTTCACCGCCACCAGGTACGGCGGGCGGCAGACCTACTACGTCTCCGCCGCCGACCGCCTGCGCGCGGTCGCTGAGTGCACTGATGCCGCGATGCTACGCGACACCTTGGCGTACCCCGAACTGCAGGCCACCGTGCGCGCGGCCGTCGAGCGCCGCCTGCGCAGGCTCGATCGAGAGACGTGCAGTCATGAGTAGAGGCCGCCCCTGGACGCACGCCGACACCTTCGAGCTGCGCCGGCTCGCCAGCCAAGGCTTGACCATCCGCGCGATTGCCGAGCGCATGGGGCGCGGCCGGGCGCATATCGCTGATCGCGCCGATCGCCACGGGATCGACGTGCGCCGCGTGATCAAGCGCAAGAAATGGCCGGCCGGCGCGGAGGAAACGCTGGTGCGACTTTTCCCAACGCACAGCGCGGCGGAGATCGCGGCGGAGATCGGGGTCAAGGTCGCCACCGTGCACAACCGCGCGCGCCTGCTGGGCCTGCGAAAGGCGCGAGACTGGAAGGCCGCGCGCACGACGCGCCGCTGGCTGGAAGGGCGCCATGAGGGCAGCCGATCGCACCACTTCGCGCCGGGCCACGTGCCGCACAACAGGGGCGTGCCGCAATCGGAATGGCTGCCCGATCCGGGGCGTGGCGTGGAGACGCGCTTTCGCAAGGGGCGCCCCGCCACGGCGGCGCGGAACTACATCCCCATCGGGGGCTTGCGCGTGACTAAGGACGACACGCTGGAGCGCAAGGTCACCGACGATCCGCGCCTGGCGCCCGCCCGCCGCTGGGTATCCGTTGCGCGCCTGGTGTGGGAAGCCGCGCACGGCCCGATCCCGCCGAAGCACGTCGTGCGCTTCAAGGACGGCATGCACACGGCGCAGGAAGCGGAAATCACGCCGGATCGGCTGGAGTGCATCTCCATGTCCGAAAACATGGCCCGCAACAGCTACCACAACTACCCCGCGCCGATCCCGCAGATCATCCAGCTGCGCGGCGCGCTCAACCGAAAGATCAACAACCGCACCCGCAAGCACGAGGAAGCAACCCCATGAGCCGAGGCACCAAGAACAAGATCGAGGACCTGCGCAACCACCTGTTCGCCGCGCTAGAGGGTCTTTCTGACACCGAAAACCTGATGGACATCGAGCGCGCCAAGGCGATCAGCGATGTTGGCCAGACCATCATCAACTCGGCCAAGCTTGAGGTCGATTACCTCAAGACGATCGGCGGAACCCGCGCGACCACCGGCTTCATTCCGGACGATAGCGAGCGCCTGCGAGAAGTCCCGCCGTTCCGTCCATTGCGGGCGATCGAGGGCAAGTAGCGTGGAGCTGCGCCCCTACCAGCGCGAGGCGATCGACTGCACCTGGGACTACCTGCGTGCCCGGCCCGGCAATCCCTGCGTGGTCATCCCGACCGGCGGCGGCAAGACGCTGGTCATGGCCGAGATGATCCGCCACGCGCTCACGGAGTGGCCCGGCACGCGTATCTGCGTGCTGGCGCACGTGCGCGAGCTGGTCGAGCAGAATGCCGACAAGCTCAAGCGCTACTGGCCGGAGGCGCCGCTCGGCATCTACTCGGCCAGCCTCAAGCGCCGCGACCGCTTCGACCCGGTGATCTTCGCCAGCATCCAGAGCGTGGCCAAGAAATCCGCGCAGCTCGGCCGCTTCGATTTGCTGCTGATCGACGAGGCGCACCGCATCCCGCTGCGCGCGGAAGGCCAGTACCGCGAGTTCATCGAAGGCTGCCAGCGCTTCAACCCGGGGCTGCGCATCGCCGGCCTCACAGCCACGCCGTATCGCCTCGGCGGCGGGCCGGTGTGCGGGCCGGACTACATCCTGACCGACGTGGCCTACGAGGCGCGCGTCGGCGACCTGATCCGTGACGGCTACCTGTCGAAGCTCGTCAGCAAGGCCGGCGTCGCACGCGCGAACCTCGCCGGCGTCGCCGTGCGCAATGGCGAATACGTCGCTGGCCAGCTCGAGCGCGCCGTCAACGCCGGCGGCGTGGTCGAGGCCGCCTGCGACGAGATGGTTGCCTTCTGCGCCGATCGCCGCGCGTGGATCGTGTTCTGCGCCGGCGTCGCGCACGCCGAGCACGTCAGCGGAGCCCTGGCCGCGCGCGGCATCGCCTGCGCCCAGGTCGACGGCACGACGGCCAGCATCGAGCGCGCGGCCCGCATCGAGGCGTTCCAGCGCGGCGAGCTGCGCGCCCTGGTCAACGTCAACGTGTTGTCCGAAGGCTTCGACGCCACGCACGTCGACGCCGTGGTGATGCTGCGCCCGACCAAGAGCGCGGCGCTGTACTACCAACAGGCCGGGCGCGGCATGCGCCTGCATCCGGGCAAGGAAAATTGCCTGGTGCTGGATTTCGCCGGCAACGTGATCGAACACGGCCCTGTCGACGCCATCCGCCCACCCAAGCGCCCCGGCGCCAAGGCCAAGAGCGAGGCGCCGGTGCGCGAATGCCCAGAGTGCCATGCGCATGTGCCGGTGCAGGCGCGTCAATGCCAGGACTGCGGCTACACCTGGCCCGTATCCGAGTTCTTCAACCGCCACGACGCGACCGCCAACAATGCGGCGATCCTGTCCGACGAGATCGTGCCGCCTGTCGAGCACGCCGTGACCCGCGTCACTTACGCCGAGCATGTCGGCAAGAGCGGCGTTCCGACTCTGCAGGTCACCTACTGGTGCGGCCTGCGCACCTTCCGCGAGTGGGTGTGCTTGCAGCACGGCGGTTGGGCGCGCGCCAAGGCCATGACATGGTGGATGGCGCGCGACCCGCAGGGCCTCACCCCGCGCACCGTAAAGGCGGCCGTCGAGACGGCCGAACGCCTGCGCACCCCCGCAACCCTCACCGTCCGCGAAAGCGGCAAGTACCCGGAGATTCTCCATGCAAGTTTCACTGACCCCGGCGAGTCGGGATCGCAAGATCGACGCGCTGCATGAGGCCATCGCCGTGCTGAACAGCCTGCCCGTCGTTACGCCCTGCGCGCAGTGCGAGTTCTTCCGCGCCGACGACGGCTATTGCGAGCGCTGGAAAACCGGCGTCCCGCCCGAACACCGCGCCGCAGGCTGCGGCGAGTGGGCCGAGGCGATTCCGTTTTGACGCCATGACGCGCATCCAATACCCATCCCCAGCCCCGACGCGCCACCACTTCGCCGCGCTGCCGCAAGCGCACATCGAGGTCGTTCAGCACGACGATGGCCGCTGGATGTGGGCGATCTCCTTCTACACCGCCGACGGCGGAGAAGGATACGCCGCACTGCCCAAGTGGGCTCGGTTCGCGCCTACCGAGGGCGCAGCGCGCGCTGCTGGCATTGCCGAACTGCGCGAACGCCTGGCACGTCGCACGTGGGCGGGCAAACCGCAAGCGCTGGCACTCATGGCCTGGCTCGACGCGCTCGATGCGCCCGTACAGGGAGCGCTGTTCAGATGATGACTCGCCAGCAACTATGCGCCCACCTGCGCATCAGCGAATCGACCGTGCGGCGCATGGAGCGCGACGGCTTGCCGGTGCTGCAGGTTACGCTCCGCACGAAGCGATACGATCTTGTCGAAGTCAAGCGCTGGATGAGGGAGAAGGAATGTCAACCTGGGTCGACACTCGCGGTCGTCGGCACGTCGGCGTCATGGTCGACGGGCAGAGAGTTCATCGAGTCCTACCGCCGTCGGCATCTGCGCGTGACGCCAAGCTGATCGAGGCGGAACTGCGCGCGGCCCTTGGCAAGCGCGCGCTGGCGATCCCCGGCGATCCACCCATGGCGGCCGTGATGACGCTCTATCTGAGACACGCAGACACCCTGCGCAGCCCCGTCACCGCGCGCCATCATGCACTGCGCGCCGGGCCGTGGACGGAAGGCTGCAGAGCCAGCAACGCCCGAGCCATGGTCGCGAAAATGGTCGCCGACATGACCGGCAGTTACGCGCCCGCCACGATCAATCGCAGCATCGGCGCCGTATCAAAGGCGCTGCGCCTGGCGTGGGAACTCGGCCATACGCCGGAAGACTACAGCCGCCACCTGCACCGCCTGCCAGAACGCAACGCACGCTCCGTCACTCTTTCCTTGGCCCAGGTGCAAACCTTGGCCAGCCACGCCAGCGATGCCGTCGCCGCCGCCATTTGGATCGCGATCTACACGGCCGCCCGGCGCGGCGAAATCTGCGCGATCGCGCGCGCTGACATCGGCGCCGACGCCATCACCCTGCGCGCCGGAAACACCAAGACACAGCGCATCCGGATCGTCCCCATCACCGCGCCCCTGCGTCCGTGGCTCCCCTGGCTGCCGCTGCCGATCAACGCCGAAGGCATCAAGAGCGGATTCCGCCGGGCCCGCGAAGCGGCCGACCTGCCCCATGTCACGTTCCACGACCTGCGCCGCAGCTGCGCAACGATGATGATCGAGGCGGGCGTCGACATCTACGTCGTGTCCAAGCTGCTTGGGCATTCGTCCGTTGCCGTCACCCAAACCCGGTACGCGCACCTGCAAGTTGCGACCGTAGCCGCCGGACTCGTCCGCACGTTTCCGGCTGAAATTGCACCAGCGATTACACCAGCGCCGCCAAGAAAACGGAACGGCACGCAGTAAGTCACTGATTTATATGGTGGGCGGTGCAGGGATCGAACCTGCGACCCTTGCCGTGTGAAGGCAATGCTCTACCGCTGAGCTAACCGCCCGAAACCTTGTTGTGCGCCCGTCGGCGCCGCAGCGCGTACACCGC
>JBDHRZ010000004.1:0-24157 GCA_039807845.1 Rhodoferax sp. | reverse complement strand
GGCCGCGAGCACGCGCGACCCGCGGGCCAGCGTGATCGGCCGCCCGGCCCAGTCGGTGATGGTGCCGCCCGCGCCTTCGAGGATGGGCACGAACGGCGCGTAGTCGTAGATCTTCAGGCCGGCGTCGAGCGCCAGGTCGGTGCGGCCCATCGCCAGCCGGCCGAACGCGAGCGCCGCCGTGCCGTAGATGCGCCAGGCGGTCTGCGTGACCAGCGCGGCCAGGGCCTGTTTCTCGACGCTGGACCGGAAGAAGTCCGGGCTGCTCGCCGACAGGATGGCGTCGTGCAGGCCGGCGCCGGCGCGCGTGCGGCAGACCTGGCCATTGCAGGTGGTGGGATGCCCCTTGGCGCCGACCCAGCGCTGCCCGATGGCGGGAAAGTGCATCACGCCGAGCACGGGGACACCCTGGTGCGACAGCGAGAGCAGCGTCGAATACACCGGAATGCCGGCCACCAGGGCCATCGTGCCGTCGATCGGATCGAGCGTCCAGACCCACTGCGCATCCGCGTCTTCGGCGGCGAACTCCTCGCCGACGATGCCGTGCTCCGGATACTGCGCACGGATGCGCGCGCGCAGCTGCGTCTCGATCTCCAGGTCCAGCGCCGTGACGAAGGTCCGGTCCTCCTTGACCATGGCCCCCGGCACGCTGGCCGATTGCGCCTCGACCATCTGCGCGGCGGCGTCGGCGAGCTGGTGCGCGAACGCGATGAAGGGCTGCAGCATCAGGTGCCTGCGCCCGACAGGTGGACGGCGGCGGCGCGGCGCTTGTCCATTCAGACCACCGACTGGTACCGGGCCGGCCGCGTCGCCAGCGCCTGCGCCACGACCTGCTCGATGAAGGCGCGCTCCTGGCCGACCAGCGGCAGGCGCGGCCGGCGCATGTGTTCGCTGCCCACGCCCACCAGCAGGTCGATCAGCTTGAGGTTCTGCACCAGCTTGGTCGACACGTCCAGGTGCAGCATCGGCGTCATCCAGCGGTAGAGTTCGAGCGCCTCGGCCCAGCGGCCGGCCTTGGCCAGGTCGTACAGCGCCACCGTCTCGCGCGGGAACGCGCAGCCCACGCCCGCCAGCAGGCCGTCGCAGCCGAGCATCAGGCCCTCGAACGCGAGGTCGTCCACACCCATGAACAACTGGTAGCGCGCACCGAGCAGGTTGCGCAGGTCCGTGATCCGGCGCGTGTCGCCAGAGCTCTCCTTGATCGCCACGATCCAGGCGCAGTCGGCCAGTTCGGCCATGTGCTCGGGCTTCAGGTCGACCCGGTAGGCGATCGGGTTGTTGTAGACCATGACGGGCTTTTGCGCGGCCTCGGCCATGGCCCGCACGTTGGCCATCGCCTCGCGCGCGTCCGCCACGTAGATCACCGAAGGCATCACCATGTAGCCGGCCACGCCGAGGGCATTGCCGCCCTCGATGAAGCGCAGCGCCTCGCGCGTGCTGGTCTCCGAGACGTTGGCCAGCACCGGCACGCGGCCCGCGCTGGCGTCGAGCGCGATGCGCGTGACTTCGAGCTTCTCTTCCAGCGTCAGCGTGCTGGCCTCGCCCAGCGAGCCGCAGGTGACGAGTCCGTGGATGCCATTGCGGATCTGGAAGTCGATGTGCCGCGCCGTGCCCTGCGCGTCGATGCGCTCGTCGGCGTGGAACTTGGTGGTGACGGCAGGGAAGATGCCCTGCCAGCGGGGAAGATTCACGGACTGCTCCTTGGGTTGCGGTTGGGCCTGTGCGCACGCCGATGCTGCCTGTGCTGCTGTCTGCGTCGGTGCCTGCGCTGCTGCCGGTGCCTGCGGCAGCAGCAACGCCGCCGTCGCATGCGGTTGCAATATATCGCAGATATATCTATTTGCCAAGCAAGGGCCGGAGTCGATCGATGGCCGGCGCCTGCACGGGAGGGTCAGCCCGGCTTCATCTTCGCGTCACGCCCGGGGTAGCTGGCAGCCATCCCGGCACGGACATCGGACTGGATGCCGTATTGGGCAACCGGATAGCGCAACCCGTTGCGCGCGAGCGCACGCATCCCTTCGAGCGCCTTGGCGATGTCGGCGGTCGTCAACGCCATCAACATCTCGTCGTCGAGCACGCCACCATAGCGGCGCTCGGCAAAGCACGGGATCGACAGGCTCGGTTCGCGTGTCTGGAGCGCGCGCCCCCACGAGTCCGCGCACGACGACTCGCCGACCACGCTCCATTGGAATCTGCGGTAATCCTGCCACTGCAGGCCGTTGATGAAGTAGATCATCGCCCCGGGTGTTGCGTAGAACAACGCAATGTCCGGCACACCCAACGCGTCCTCGCTGCGGCCCGACCACTTGGGCAATGGCGCCACGACGAGCGCGCGCCAGCGCCCCTGCGGGACGCGGTGCATCGCCGCCTGGTGCCTCGTGCTGTCCTCGACGGTCGCAAACCAGACGCCCTTCATGGCTTCGCCCGTATGCCAAGCCGGGTTGTCGTCCCCGAGCCCTACGACGAAACGGCACTGATCGCCGACCAGATCGTCCGCCGTGATCCCCACCGTCCAGCTCAGCCGTGCCGCCTGGGCAACGATCTGGTCCATCGTATGGACTGCCGCCGGCCGGCGCAGCCGGGGTATCGACGCCATCTGCTCGATCGATTCGAACAGCTTCATGCCGATCGGCGCGACACGCAACCTGAGTGCCGCCTCCAGTTGCGTGCAGAGTCCGGCGGGGGATGACGCCTCTGCGATGGAGTCGATGTTGCTCATGATGGCCTCGTGCAATCCTGGGTTCCGCTGCCAGCGCAGCAGTGCTGCCTGGCCCGGCCGCGCCACTGTAGCCGATGCCGAGCGGTCGGTCCCGCACAGCCGGCGCGCCAGGAACGTGCGGCACCGCACCCCGCCCAAGCGCGCGCAAGCGCATGCGACACTGCGCCACCACCGCAAAGCAGCACGATGAACCCGGCCGCCACCACCCCGATCCCTCTGCTGGGCATGGCGCTGGCGCTCGCGGCGATGCTGCTGTTCGCCTGCTGCTCGATCGTCACATCCATCGCCGCACGGCGCCTCGACACCGACGCGGGCGCGCTGATCGCGGCACTGGTGAACCTGCCGCTGGGCCTGGTGCTGGTGGCCGCCCAGGTGCTCGTGTTCGGCCCGCTGCGCCCGGTCAGCGCCATCGCCATCGCCTGGTTCCTGCTCGCGGGCGTGTTCTCCACCTACCTCGGGCGCTGGTTGTTCTTCAAGTCGATCGAAGCCGCCGGGCCGACGCGCGCCACCAGTTTCCAGGCCGCCAGCCCGATCGTCACCGCCTTGCTGGGCTGGGTCTTCCTCGGCCAAACACTGGGCGCGTTGGCGCTGGCGGGTATCGTGATCGGCGTCGCCGGCCTGGCCATCACCAGCCTGGGCCCGCTGCTGGGCAAGGCGGCGGCGCAGACACCCCGGCCGACCTTCGACACGCGCAGCCTGCTGCTGATCGGCCTGGGCAGCGCGAGCGCGTATTCCGTGAGTCAGATCCTGCGCGCCGCCGGGGTGCAGGCCTGGAGCGAACCGGTCGTGGGCGTGACACTGGGCGCGGTCGCCGGCTCGCTCGCGCTGACCTGGGTCCAGCGCAAGGAGTTGCGCCCGCTGCGCCGGCGCATCCTGGCGCAGCCCGCTGCAAGCATGCTCTACGCCGGCGTGGGCTGCATGCAGATCGTCGCGCAGACGCTGCTCATCGCCTCGCTGCTGCACATTCCGGCGTCCATCGCCGCGCTGGTCTCGATGTCCTCGCCGCTGGTGGTGCTGCCGCTCAGCCTGCTGCTGTTTCGCAACCGCGAGCGCATCGGCTTCGCCGTCGTGTTCGGCATCCTGATCACGCTCGCCGGTGTCGGGCTGACGGTGCTGCAGGCGGCTTGAGTCTGCCGCGTCGGGGGCGGCGCCGGGCGCCAGAAGGGCGCTCGACGAATCTGAGAGCCTGTGAAGATATGAATCGTGCCCGCGTGGGGTCCCAGAAAGGGCCCAATCTAGGCGCAAGGCGCAGCCGGGGCGGGGCCCCGGCGAGGCCTTGCAACAACGAGTGGGCCCTTTCTGGGACCTCACCCGAAGGGCCGGGGTGCCATAGGGCGCTGCGCGGCGTTGCGGCGCTTGCCCGGGCGGCCAGCCCGGGCTGCGCACCGCGCCTTGCTCAGCACCCTATGGCACCCCGGCGCGGGCACGATTCATATCTTCACAGGCTCTGATCCCTCCTTGCGCAAACGTTTGCATGACCACCCCCTGATGCATCAGCCGGCAGCAAGCATCAAGTGCCCTACTTCCGCATTCGTCGGGCGCACTCTTATTTCAATGTCATAGCCAAGCCGCGTCAGGCAATCCATCAGTTTGCGCTCAGACAGGTTGGCGAAGTCGCCACGCATCATGTCAGAGACTTTGGGCTGGGTGATGCCCATTCTTGCGGCAGCCTCTTGCTGGGTCATGCCACGGCTTTTCATGGCCTTCCTGATCTCGATCACCAGGCCTGTCTTGATCTTGAGCTTCTCCGCATCAGCCAGGCCAAGGTCAACGAACACGTTACCGGAACCGCGATGCACTTCTACACCATCAACAAGTCGAGCCTTCATATCCGCAACTCCTTTGCACGCGCTTCGGCAATTTTCAGCCTGGCGTGGATGACGTCCATCTCTTCTTTCGGCGTGGCGATGCCGCGCTTGCACTTCTTCTGAAAGCAGTGAAGGACAAACACTGCCTCAGCAAATTTGACGGTGTACACGGCACGGTAGGTGCCGCCAACATCGTCATCCACGACTTCAAGCACGCCCGCGCCGCCAAAGCCCTTGAGCACTCTTGCGGCATCGTGCTTGTCGCCCGCCTGCGCCAGCGACAAAGCAAAGCCGAAAAATCGCCGAACGTCAGCTGGCAAGGCCATCAAGTCCTTGTGGCTGCTACCAATCCATTCAAGCGGCTTTTCGTGAGTAGGCATCGTTGAAATATATATGAAATGGTATGGAGGTACAGGCAGTCAACCAACAAGACCTGAAAGCTCGACGACCTCATGTGAAAAGCGACGTTGGCCCAATCCGACACCCCAGTTGGTCGCTGTGTCCGCTTCGTCGTGACCGCCACCGATCACGCCGCGACCTTCGCTGTCAGCCGGCCTCTACCCTTCACCTGAATCGGACTCGCAATGGCAGCAACACGCCAACTTTGCCGCGAGCCGCACGGCCTCAACCCCAGGATCGGGTCAGCAGTTCGTCGAGTGCGTCCATGATGCGCTGGCCGTCCGCGGCCACGACGAACGGAATTGCCGCGTGGTTCGGCCCCTGGTTGGCGTGGATGTCGAATTGCGCCAGCTACAGCGGCGAATACGCGCCTGCGAACGAGCCGTAGGCGTCATCGAAACGATTCCATGCAGCCGACACCGCACTGCACTCGCGCATCCGGTCGTCGCGCGCCTGCTGTTGCCGCGCCACCTAGTCCGCCAGCAGCGTCTCGACGACGTTGGAGAGGTTATCGGTCAAACGGCGCGCCTGCGCCAGCAAGTCCTCGTTGACGGTGAGATTGACCGCGCGCTTGCGGGCAGAGCCGTCATGCATGCCTGCGACCTCCCGTCGGAGCGATGTGTTCACATTCTATGGGCATGCATTGCAACTGCGCTGTGACACCGGCCATGCGGAAATGCCCGCCCGGTGCGCCTCGTGCCGCCGCCTACGCCATGGCAACGACAGATCGAATTTCAGACCGGACGGGGTGCAGGCATGAACCGAACCGGTGGCCGGTGTGACAGTGGGCGCCGTCGCCGGCTCGCTCGCGCTGCTTAGGGTCCAGCGCAAGGGACGGACCCCGTATATACCGCAGTTTCGACGTTCTTCGCCGAGAATCCGGCCATGCCTGCGCACACCAGAGACGACGAACACTACGCCGCGCAACGCGCGCACATGGTGGCGCAGGTGGACGCCACCTACGCGCAGACGAAGGGCGAGACCGGCCTGGCGGCGATGTCGGCACCGGTGCGCGCCGCACTGGCAAAGGTCGAGCGGCACCGGCTCGTGCCGCCCGAGCAACGCCGTTTTGCCTACGAGAACCGGCCGCTGCCGATTGGCGAGGGGCAGACGATTTCGCAGCCCTACATCGTCGCGCTGTCGACCGACCTGCTGGACCTCAAGCCCGACGACGTGGTGCTCGACGTCGGGACCGGCTCGGGTTATCAGGCGGCGGTGCTGGCCGAGATCGTGCGCCAGGTCTGCAGCATCGACATCGTCGAGCCGCTGGTGACGCGCGCGAGTGTGCAACTGGCCGCGCTCGGATATCGCAACGTCGAGGTCCGGGTCGGCGACGGCTACCAGGGCTGGCCCGAGCGCGCGCCGTTCGATGCCATCGTGGTGGCCGCGACGGCGCCGCGGGTCCCGCCGGCGCTGCTCGCGCAGCTCGCGGTCGGCGGCCGGCTGGTGATCCCGGTGGGCGACGACCTGACGCAGGAGTTGAAGCTCGTCACCCGGCGCGCCGACGGTGGTCATGACGAACGCTCGGTACTGCCGGTGCGCTTCGTGCCGCTGGTAGAACCTGGAAACCGGAGTTGACCGCGTGCAGGCGCCTCGCCGTGTCGCGTGGATGCGTCCCTGGCGGCCTCGAGGATTTCCACCTGCGTGCCGAACGGCGCCATGCACCCGCCAGAAGCACTCCCGGTGCGCAATGCGGCCGGCGACGCAACGACACGCAATCGTGACCGCCGCGCGGTACGGGATCGACGGTCAGCGCCGGCGCAGGTACGCACGCATGTGGAAGGCCGCGTGCTCGGGCAGGTAGCGCAGTCCGGAGCCCACCGGGCAGGCGCGCCGCGCCAGGCAGCCGCCTTGCATGCACGGCGCGCCATCGGGTCCGCGCAGGTGGCCGGCGCATGCGGCGACGTCGTAGCCCGCGGGGCCGTACGCGTCGACCGGGCAGGCGTGCAGGCAGAGCTGGGCGACGCAGCGGGCGCAGATTTCGGTCGCGAATGCAGCCTCCGGCCCGGCCTCCAGGCCGGGCGCGTACCCGGCCTCCGGTGCAGCCTCCAGGCTGGCCGTGTCCTCGGCATCGGCCGCAGGCAGCAGCAGCGCGAACCGGTAGGCGTGCCACAGGCCCCACTGCGGATGGATGCGCAGGCCCAGCGGGGTCGGCTGCAGCGCCTCGGCGCGCTCAGCCCAGCGCTGGAATGGCCAGTACGGCGGCCCGTCGGACGGGTAGAGCGCGACGCCCCCGTGCTGCTGCGCCAGCGTGTCGCCGATCGCCTGGCTCCAGCGGTCCATCGGGTCGGGCAGCCCGTCGCGGAAGAAGGCCGATCCCGAAAACGCCGGCCAGCACGCGGAACCGACCTGCCCGACGAGCCAGAGCACCGCTGCGGCTGCGCCGCCGGGCAGCCCGGGCAGTGCATCCGACGCGGCCGGAACGAAGCCGCCGCGCAGGTGCAGCCCGTATCCGGCCAGCGCCTGCTCAAGCGCTTTGCGGCGGCCCGACATGCGTGGCCTCGACATGGCTGGGATCGGCCTGCACGACGAGCCCCTGCGTGGACGCAGCCGCCACCAGCGCCGGGCGAGCGGCATCGCCTCGGCGTCGTGCCGGACCGGTGGCGGTCGCGGTAATGCGCGCCTCGAAGAACAGCGCGCCGTCGATGTCGTTGTCGACCCGGTTGTCCTGACGCGCGAGCGTCAGCTCGGCGTGCGCGGCACCGGCCTGCAGCGCCTGCGCCAGCGCGGCCGCACCGGCGAGCTGCTGCGCATGCCGGATGGCCGGATCGAGCGCCGCAAAATCGCGCGGGCCGTCCGGCGCGAACACCCGAAACACGCCGCGCACCGGCTGGGCGACGGACAGGTGCACGCGCTGCGACACGGGCGCGAGCACCGCGCCGACCGCGTTGGCCACCTCGGCAAAACGCGGCGCGTGCAACTGCATGCCCAGGGCCGCGGCCACCGGCGGGTAGAAGGTGGATGCCGGCGCGCCCACCGCCACCAGCGGCAGTTCGGGCGCAAAGCGCAGGCTGAACACGGAGGCAGCGCCTGGCGACGGAGCCCTGGCGCCGGTGATGGCCAGCGTGGTCAGCAGGTCCGCGATCCGGCCGGCATTCGCCTCGCTCAACTGGCCGCCATCGTTCAGGCCGGCTTCGATCAGCTTGCGGCAGATGGTGGCGACGACCTTGTCGAACACCTCGCGCGCGGGCGCGTGCGCATCGCCCTGCACCCAGTTGCCGAGCCCGTACAGATGGCGCATCTGGCGCGCCCAGATGCGCGCGCCGCGCACGGCGGCCTCGACGCTCCAGTGCGTGCACAGGCCCAGCACGTGCGCCGCGTCACTCGGCGTGAAGCCGCTGTAGATCGCCAGTCCCTTGCGCTCCAACCGGGCGATCGCCTTGGCCAGCCCCCGGTCTTCGAGGTTGATCTGCTCCAGGTCCAGCGGACCGTCCGCCAGCCGCTGCCAGGACCGCATCTCGTCGTCTGCCAAGCCGGCCAGCAGCGCGGCGCCGGCCTGCAGGCGCTGCGCGAAGCGCAACTGGCGCGCGTGCGGCGCCTGCCGCTGCTGGCGTTCGAGCACCCCCAGCACCCAGGGGTGCTGGTGCGCCAGCAGGCTCAGCGGCACGACGCGGCGCGGACCGATCACCAGCCCTTCGCCGCCGCCGAAACGCACTTCGCTGTCGCCGCCCAGGCCGATCGCGTGGACCTTGACCGCCTCCACCATCGGCCGCCAGCTCCCGATCACGGCGCCGTCGAAACCCAGTTCGGGCCGGCCGGCGCGCACCACGGCGACGTCGGTGGTGGTGCCGCCCATGTCGGCCACGATCGCATCCGGGCGGCCGCTGAGCGCGCAGGCCCCCAGCACGCTCGCCGCCGGGCCGGACAGCACCGTGCCGACCGGCCGGCGCAGCGCGCGCGCCACGTTCACCACCGATCCGTCGCCCTGCACCATCATCAGCGGCGCGTCGATGCGGTGCGCCGCCAGCGTGCGCCGCACCGCCTGCACCAGCGCCGTTACGTGCGGCACCATGCGCGCGTTGAGTGCCGCCGTGAGCGCACGCCGGGGCGCCCCCAGGCTGGACGCGAGCTCGTGGCCGCAGGTCACCGGCTTGTCGCACAGGGCCTCCACCAGCGCGCGGATCTGCAACTCGTGCGCCGGATTGCGCACCGCGAACGCCGCCGAGACGGCAAATGCCGACACCCGCGGCGCCTGGCGCGCGATCGCCGCGCGTGTCAGCACCGGGTCGAGCGGTTCGATCTCCTGGCCCCCCGCGTCGTGCCCCCCGGGCAGCGCGACGAAGGCCGCCGCGCCCAGCAGCGCGATCAGGCCGCTCGCCCTGATTTGCGCCGCGTCGTATCCAGCCAGCAGCACGCACACCGGTGCGCCCCGGCCCTCGACCACCGAATTGGTCGTCAGCGTGGTCGACAGCGATACCAGTCCGACCTCGGTCATCGAGCCGGACGGCAACTGCGCGAGCGCGCCGGCGATGCCCACGCTCAGGTCGAACGGCGTGGTCAGGCTCTTGGCGCAGGCCACGACCTGCCGGCGTGCGTCGAGCAGGACGGCATCGGTGAAGGTGCCTCCGGTGTCGATGCCCAGGCTCAGGTGCATGCTGGCGGCGCAGACGGCGGGTGCATCGCCTGCATCGCGGGCCGCCACGCAGGGCTCACGAACCCGCCTCGCATAGCCAGCGCGCCAGGTAGTCGGCAAAGCTGCGCCGCACCGTGACCTCATACTGGACCCCGGCATAGATGCACAGCACGATCACGCTGGCCTTGGCAATGTGGCTCTGCGCCACCGCGCCGGTCGGGAATGCGCGCGCATGCAGGTCGAGCGGGCAGCCGCGCGCGAGCAGATCCGCGCTCGCCGGCCCCTGCAGCAGCAGCGTGGTGAAGCCGTGGCCGACGTCCACCACCGCGCTGTGCTGCCCCTGCAGCGCTGCTTGCAGCGCTGTGGCGACGGCCGGGCCCTGGCGGTCGCGCAGCTTGAGCAGCCACTCGTCGGGACCGAGCCACAGCAGCTGGCGTTGCGGGTCCATGCTCGTGCTGTTCGGCCTGGTCGGCAGGACCATGCCGGCGACATCGCGCACGGCCGCGACGAAACGCGGGTCGCGCGCGTCGCCGCGCAGGTTGAGCATGTCGACGAACGGGATTTCGGCGACGCTGCACGGCCGGCCATCGACCTGCAGGTCGCGCCCCTGGCGGCCCAGCACGTCGGCCACGGGACTGTTCAGGACGGCATCAGGCATGGAGGCGCTTCCCTTCCGGATCGTGGAAAACCGTGCTGCACACCGTGGCCGCCACGTGACGGCCATCGGCCAGCGCCGCATACACCTGCTGGCCCATGCGCTGCTGGCCCGAGCGCACCAGCGCCATGGCGATGGAGCGCCCCAGCGTCGGGCTGAAGTAACTCGACGTCACGTGGCCGATCATCGGCACCGGCGGCGCGCCGGCCTGCGCGCGTTCGGTCAGCTGTGCCCCCTCGGGCAGCACCAGCTGGGCTTCGTCGGTCAGCAGGCCGACGAGCTGCTTGCGGTCGGCGCGCGCGGTGTCGCTGCGCGACAGCGAACGCCGGCCCAGGAAGTCCTTCGTCTTCGAGACCATGCCACCCAGCCCCAAATCGATCGGCGAGACCGAGCCGTCGGTGTCCTGGCCCACGATGATGTAGCCCTTCTCGGCGCGCAGCACGTGCATGGTCTCGGTGCCGTAGGGCGTGAGGTCGAACTCGCGCCCGGCCTCCAGCAGCGCCTTCCAGACGTGTGCGCCGGCGTGCGAGGGCACGTTCACCTCGAAGCACAATTCGCCGGAGAAGCTGATGCGCATCACGCGCGCCGGGACCCCGGCCGCCATGGCGGTGCGCCAGCTCATGAACGGGAACGCCTCGTTGGAGAGGTCGACCTCGGCCAGCACCTTGCGCACCACCTCGCGTGCCTTCGGGCCGGCCACGGCAAAGGTCGACCACTGGTCGGTGACCGAGGTCATGTAGACGCGCATGTCCGGCCACTCGGTCTGCACCCAGCGCTCCAGCCAGCCCAGCACGCGCGCCGCACCGCCCGTGGTGGTGCTCATCAGGAAGTGGTTCTCGCCCAGCCGCGCGGTCACGCCGTCGTCGAACACCATGCCGTTTTCGTCCAGCATCAGGCCGTAGCGGCACTTGCCGACCTCCAGCTTGAGCCAGGGGTTGGTGTAGACCCAGTTCAGCAGCTTCGCGGCGTCCGGCCCCTGGATGTCGATCTTGCCCAGTGTGGAGGCGTCGAGCATGCCGACCCCGTTGCGCACCGCCAGCACCTCGCGGCGCACCGCGGCGTGCAGGTCCTCGCCGCTCCTGGGGAAGTACCAGGGCCGCTTCCACTGGCCGACGTCCTCGAACACGCAACCGGCCGCCACGTGGCACTCGTGCGGGCTGGTCTTGCGCGCCGGGTCGAACAGCTCGCCGCGCTCCAGGCCGGCGAGGGTGCCGAAGGTGATCGGCAGGTAGTTCGGCCGGAAGGTGGTGGTGCCGACCTGCGCGATCGGCTTGCCCATCGCGCGCGCGGCGAGCGCCATGCCGTTGATGTTGCCCAGCTTGCCCTGGTCGGTGCCAAAACCCATCGCGGTGTAGCGCTTGATGTGCTCGATCGACTCGAAGCCCTCGCGGATCGCGAGTTCGATGTCGCTCGCCGCGACGTCGTTCTGGTAGTCGACGAACGCCTTGGCCCGGCGCGACAGCGGCTCGCCGGTCTCGGCGACCCAGAACGCCACACCGTCCTCGAGCGCCGCCTCCTGCACCGCGTACGCCTCGGCCTGCGCCGCAAAGCCGGTACGCGTGGCGGCGGCGGCGCCGGCCTGGCTTGCTTCGTCCAGGCTCGCGCCCAGGCTCCAGGTTGCGTTGCACGCGCCCACGCTGGCCTGCGCCGGCATCGCGGCGGCCGGCCTGAAGCAGGCCAGCCGCTCGTCCCATTGCGTCTTGCCGCCGGCGTGCGAATGCAGGTGGATGGCCGGATTCCAGCCGCCGGCCATGCCGACCGCATCGCACGGCAGTTCGCGCTGCTCGCCGCTGGCGCGCTCGCCCACCTGCCGGCGCACGACCAGGGCCGACACCGCGGTCGACCCCCGCGCCTGTACCGGCACGAACCCGCGCAGCACGGTGACGCCGCGCTGGGCGGCCTGCTGCGCACGGCTGCCGGCGTTCGGTTCACCGCCGCGGCAGTCGACCACCATGACTTCGGCACCGGCGGCATGCAGCAACTGCGCATCGTCGTAGGCGCTGTCGCAACCGGTGGCGATGACGATGCGCCGGCCCACCAGCACGCCGTAGAGCTCGGCATAGTCGGCCATCGCCGAGGACAGCATCACGCCGGGCAGGTCGTTGTTGCCGAACACCATCGGGCGTTCGTGCGCGCCGGTGGCCAGCACCAATTGCCTGGCACGCACGCGCCAGAGCCGCTCGCGAAAACCGCTGCGCTGCGCCAGCGGCAGGTGGTCGGTGAGCGACTCGCGGATGGTGACGAAGTTCTGGTCGTGGCAGCCGAAGGCGACGCCGCGTCGGATGATGCGCACCTCGGGCAGCTGCGCCAGTTCGCGCTCGGCCGCCGTGGCCCAGGCGCGCACCGGCTGGCCGTTGATGCTGCCACCCAGGCGGTGTGCGCTGCCGCCCAGGTGCGCGCCGAGTTCGGCCAGGATCACGCGTGCGCCGCTGCGCCCGGCCGCCAGCGCCGCGGCCAGCCCGGCGATGCCGCCGCCCACCACCAGCACGTCGCAGTGGATGTTCTGGTGCACGTAGCGGTCCGGGTCCGGTTGCCTGGGCGCCTCGCCCAGGCCGCCCGCCTTGCGGATGAAGCGTTCGTACCACATCCAGGCCTTGGCCGGCCACATGAAGGTCTTGTAGTAGAAGCCGGCCGGAAACAGCGCGGCGAAGCGGCGGTTGATGTTCAGCCACTGCCCGCCAGCGCCCGGCCAGGGCAGGCTGCTTTGCGCCTGCAGCCCCTCGTAGAGCGCGATCTCGGGCATCTTCGCGTTCGGGATCGTGTACGGGCCGGACTCCAGCTGCACCAGCGCGCAGGG
The DNA here is from genome assembly GCA_039807845.1 of Rhodoferax sp. Taxonomy (GTDB): domain Bacteria; phylum Pseudomonadota; class Gammaproteobacteria; order Burkholderiales; family Burkholderiaceae_C; genus CAISIP01. The sequence goes on along the minus strand of JBDHRZ010000004.1, from coordinate 11,209 downwards.
CTCCTCGATGCCGCTGGTGAGCACGGCGCGCGGGCGGTGATACTTCCAGGAGCGCGACAGCACGGTCTCGCCGGCGGCCAGCACGGCCGAGGCCAGGGTGTCGCCGGCGTAGCCTTGCAGGCGGCGGCCGTTGAAGCGGAAATTGACCGTCTGTCCGCGGTCCAGGCGGATGCCGCCCTTGTCGATGCGCGCCGCGGTCACTGGGCTGCCCCTCCGTGCGCATCGACCGCACCGGCGTCCGTCGGCGCCCAGGACGAATCGGCAGCGTGCGGATCGGTGGCCCCGACCGGCTGGGTACCAGGCTGGTAGAACTGCGCGAAGCGGTAGCTCACGGTGTCGCGCTCGGCGTTGAACCAGCGCCGGCAGCCCTGGCTGTGGTGCCACTGCTCGAAGTGCCGGCCCTTGGGATTGGTGCGCATGAACAGGTAGTCGCCCCATTGCCGGTCATCGAGCGCATCGGTGTCGAGCGGGCGCACGATGTGCGCCTGGCCGCCACAACTGAATTCGGTCTCGGCGCGCGGTCCGCACCAGGGGCAGGTGATTTGCAGCATCGTCTCGTCAATCCTGTTGAGCGGAGCCTGCGGTCGCAGGCTCAGGAAAGCGTTGCGCAAGGCGTTCATGGCCTTGCCCGTAGCGGGCGCCGTGCGCGGTGTCCGGCATGGCCAGGGCGATGGAAAGGGGCATGCAGGTGCTCCGTCAGTGCGCCACGGCGGCCGCGCCGTGCTCGTCGATCAGGTGGCCGGTGTAGAAGCGCTCCAGCCCGAACGCGGCATTGAGTTCGTGCGGGCGGTCCTGCGCCATCGTGTGGGCCATCACCCAGCCCGAGCCCGGCGTGGCCTTGAAGCCGCCGGTGCCCCAGCCGCAGTTGAAGTACAGGCCCTTGACGTCGGTCTTCGAGATGATCGGGCAGGCGTCGGGCGAGACGTCGACGATGCCGCCCCACTGCCGGTTCATGCGCACGCGCCTGAAAATCGGGAACATCTCGCAGATCGCCTGCAGCGTGTGTTCGATCACCGGGAAGCTGCCGCGCTGGCCGTAACCGACGTAGGAATCGATGCCCGCGCCGATCACCAGGTCGCCCTTGTCGGACTGGCTCACGTAGGCGTGGATCGCGCCGGACATCACCACCGTGTGCAGCACCGGCTTGAGCGGCTCGCTCACCAGCGCCTGCAGCGGATGGCTCTCCAGCGGCAGCCGGATGCCAGCCATGTCGGCGAGCACCGTGCTGTGGCCGGCGGCGACGATGCCGATCTTCTTCGACGCGATGTGGCCGCGCGTGGTGTCGATGCCGACCACCTGGTCGCCCTCGCGCCGGATGCCGGTGACCTCGCAGTTCTGCAGGATGTCGACCCCGAGCGCGTCGGCGGCGCGCGCAAAGCCCCAGGCGATCGCGTCGTGGCGCGCCACGCCCGCGCGCGGCTGGAACGATGCCCCCATCACCGGATAGCGCAGGCTCGACGAGGTGTTGATGATCGGCACCATGGCCTTGATCTGCGCCGGCGTGAGCACCACGCCGTCGACGCCGTTGAGCCGGTTGGCGTTCACGCGCCGCTCGATGTCGCGCATGTCCTGCAGCGAGTGGCCGACGTTCAGCACGCCGCGCTGGCTGAACATGGTGTTGTAGTTGAGCTCCTGCGACAGGCCCTCCCAGAGCTGGAGCGCCTTCTCGTACAGGTGGGTGGCTTCGTCCCACAGGTAGTTCGAGCGCACGATGGTGGTGTTGCGCGCGGTGTTGCCGCCGCCCAGCCAGCCGCGCTCGACCACGGCGATGTTGCGCATCCCGTGCTCCTTGGCCAGGTAGTAGGCGGTGGCCAGTCCGTGACCGCCGCCGCCGACCACGATGGCGTCGTATGCACGCTTGGGTTCGGGGCTGCGCCATTGCCGCTGCCAGTTCTCGTGGTAGGACATGGCGTTGCGCGCCAGCGCAAAGATCGAAAAACGGTTCACTTCGTCTCCCGTCGGTTCAGCATTGCAGTCGGCGTCCGTGGTTCATGCATCAGTGCCCGTGGTCAGCACTCGATCACGTTCACGGCCAGCCCGCCACGGCTGGTTTCCTTGTACTTGGTCATCATGTCGCGACCGGTCTCGCGCATGGTCTTGATCACCTTGTCCAGCGACACGTAGTGCGTGCCGTCGCCACGCAGCGCCATGCGCGCGGCGTTGAGCGCCTTGATCGCCCCCATTGCATTGCGCTCGATGCACGGGATCTGCACGAGCCCGCCCACCGGGTCGCAGGTCAGGCCCAGGTTGTGCTCCATGCCGATCTCGGCGGCGTTCTCGACCTGCTCGGGCGTGCCGCCGAGCACCGCCGCCAGCGCCGCGGCGGCCATCGAGCAGGCCACGCCGACCTCGCCCTGGCAGCCCACCTCGGCACCGCTGATGGAGGCATTCTCCTTGTAGAGCAGACCGATCGCGCCGGCGGTGAGCAGGAAGTCGCGCACGCCGGACTCGGCCGCGCCGGGGACGAAGTCGCGGTAGTAGTGCAGCACGGCCGGGATGACGCCGGCCGCCCCGTTCGTCGGTGCGGTGACGACGCGCCCGCCGGCGGCGTTCTCCTCGTTCACCGCCATCGCGTACAGGTTCACGAAATCCAGGATCGTGAGCTGGTCGCGCAGCGCCTGCTCCGGGCGCGCGCTCAGGCTGCGCTGCAATTCGGCCGCGCGGCGCTTCACGCGCATGGCGCCGGGCAGGTGGCCTTCGGTGCGGCAGCCGCGCGCCACGCAGGCGCGCATCACGCCCCAGATCCGGTCCAGCCCGGCGTCGAGTTCGGCATCGGTGCGCCAGGCGTGCTCGTTCTCGCGCATCACCTGCGCGATCGACAGGCCGCTGGCGCGGGTGATCTCCAGCAGGCCGTCTCCGGTCGAAAACGGGTGCGCCAGCACGGTCGGGTCGGCCACGCGGTGCGGGTCGACGTCCGCGCGCTCGGCCTCTTCCTGCGAGACGACGAAGCCCCCACCCACGGAGAAGTAACGCCGCTCCTCCAGCAGGCTGCCGTCGGCCGCCCAGGCGCTCAGGCGTAGCCCGTTGGAGTGAAACGGCAGCGTCTCGCGGCGCAGGAACAGCACGTCCTTGCGCTCGTCGAAGGCGAGCGGGTGGCTGCCGTCGAGCAGGAGGCGCCCCTGCGCACGCATCGCCGCGATGCGCGCCGGCACGCGGTCGGGGTCGACCTCGTCGGGGATGGATCCTTCCAGGCCGAGCATCACCGCGGTATCGGTGCCGTGGCCCTTGCCGGTCGCGCCCAGCGACCCGTACAGCCGGGCCTCGACACGCGCCACCTGCGCCAGCACGCCGGCCTTGCGCAGCCGGCGCGCGAACATCGCGGCCGCCTTCATCGGGCCCACCGTGTGCGAAGACGACGGACCGATACCGATCTTGAACAGGTCGAACACGCTCAGGGCCATGGCGGACTCCCGGGTGAAGCGCGCACGCCGCGCAAACGAGTCGCTGGCGCGACCGTCAGGCCGGCACCGGATGGCGCCGGCACATGGCCACCACCTTCGCGGCCACCGCCTGCTCGACCGAGGCATCGCCCAGCTTGTCGAGCACGTCACACATCAGGCTGGCCACCGCGCGGCACTCGGCCTCGTCGAAGCCGCGCGTCGTGATCGCCGGCGAGCCGACCCGGATGCCGCTGGTGACGAAGGGCGACTGCGGATCGTTGGGCACGGCGTTCTTGTTCACGGTGATGTGCGCGCGCCCGAGCGCGGCGTCGGCGTCCTTGCCGGTCAGGCCCTTGGGGATCAGGCTCACCAGCATCAGGTGGTTGTCGGTGCCGCCCGAGACGATGTCGAAGCCGCGTTGCACGAACACCTCGGCCATCGCCCGTGCGTTCGCGATCACCTGGCGCTGGTAGGCCTTGAATTCGGGCTGCAGCGCCTCCTTGAAGGCCACCGCCTTGGCGGCGATGACGTGCATCAGCGGGCCGCCCTGGGTGCCCGGGAACACCATCGAGTTGAGCTTCTTCTCGATCTCCGGGTTGGCCCGGCACAGGATCAGGCCGCCGCGCGGGCCGCGCAGCGTCTTGTGCGTGGTGGTGGTGACCACGTCGGCGAACGGGATCGGGTTCGGGTACAGGCCCGCTGCGACCAGTCCGGCGACGTGCGCCATGTCGACGAACAGCAGCGCACCGACCTTGTCGCAGATGGCGCGAAAGCGCGCGAAATCGAGCGCCCGGCTGTAGGCCGAAAAGCCCGCCACGATCATCTTCGGCTTGCAGGCCAGCGCCTGCGCTTCGAGCGCGTCGTAGTCGATCAAGCCGGTGGCGGTGTCGATGCCGTACTGCTCGGCGTGGTATAGCTTGCCCGAAAAACTCACCTTGGCGCCGTGCGTCAGGTGCCCGCCGTGCGCCAGGCTCATGCCCAGGATGGTGTCGCCCGGCTGCAGCAGCGCCATGTACACCGCGGCATTCGCGCTCGAGCCCGAATGCGGCTGCACGTTCGCCCAGGCCGCGCCGAACAACTGCTTCGCGCGCTCGATCGCCAGGGTTTCCGCCACGTCGACGAACTCGCAACCGCCGTAGTAGCGCTTGCCGGGGTAGCCTTCGGCGTACTTGTTGGTCAGCACGCTGCCCTGCGCCGCCATCACCAGCGGGCTGGCGTAGTTCTCGGAGGCGATGAGTTCCAGGTGGTCCTGTTGGCGCTGGGCCTCGGCAGCCATCGCGGCGCCCAGTTCGGGATCGAATTCCTGGATCGAAGAGGTCAAGGCCATTGTGGGGTACCTAACATGATTGGGCGCCGTCCGCGGCGCGTGAGGGAGGAAGTGGCGGGGCGCCGGGCGCCCGCGCCGCATTATCCGGCCTGCGGATTGTCGAGACGGTGGTGACACGCAGTGTCCGCATTACGACATGGCGCAACCTGCATGCGACAGGGGGCCGGGCACGCTCAGCCAGCCCGACGGTGCTGCGTGAACGCGCTGGACGTGGCCTCACGGCTCCGGGGCCAGAACACCCGCCCGAAGCCTACGTCGGCCAGCTGGGCATGCTGCTCGAAGACAAGGGCTCGAGCAACGACGATGTCAAGCGAGACTGCCCAGTTTCGGCAGGGGAACCTTGCGCGTCGCGATCGCCACCGCCTTCTCCTCGGAATAGAAGTTGCGCAGGCTCTCGATGCCTTCGCGGCCGACACCGGAGTCCTTCACGCCCCCGAACGGCATGCGCAGATCGTCCGACATCGGCGAATTGACCATCAGGCAGCCGGTTCTTATCTCCGCGCCGGCCCGTGTGCATTCGTCGAGGCGGCTGGTCCACAAGTATCCGGCCAGGCCGTAGCGCGACTGGTTGGCGATGGCGATGGCATCGTCGAACCGGTCGTATGTCATGACGGATGCCACCGGACCGAAGATCTCCTCCTGAAAACAGCGCGCATCTACCGACTCGGCCCGCAGCACGGTCGGCTCCATGAAGTAGCCGGCGCTTTCGAGACGGTTGCCACCTGACAGGACCTGACCCCCGGCGTCGGGCTGGCAGAACGACAGGACGCGCTCGAGGTGGGCCTCGTAGGCCACAGGCCCCATCTCCGTTTCGGCCAGATGGGGATCGCCGACGCGGATGGCACGCGCACGCGCGATGAAGCGCTCCAGGAACTCATCGGCGATGCTCCGCTGCACCAGGATGCGCGAGCCGGCAAAGCACATCTGCCCCGAATTGGTGTAGATACTCATCAGGCTGCCATCGACCGCCTGCTCGAGGTCCGCGCTGTCACTGATGATGTTGGCCGATTTCCCTCCCAGTTCCAGGTCGCACTTCTTCAGCCCGGCGCCGGCGGCGGCGGCGATCTGGCGCCCCGCGGCGCCGCCCCCGGTGAATGACACCAGGTCGACTTCCGGGTGCGCCACCAGGTTGGCGCCCGTGACCGCGCCCCGGCCGTTGACCATGTTGGCCACACCCGGGGGCACGCCGGCCTCCATCAGCAGTTCCATGAAGCGGGCCAGTGCAAGCGGCGTGTATTCCGAGGTCTTGATGACCAGGGTGTTGCCGAACGCGAGTGCCGGCGCGATCTTCGACGACGCGAGCATCAGCGGGGCGTTCCAGGGAGACAGCAGGGCACAGACGCCGGCCGGATCCCGGTGCACGTAGCGCTGGTAGCGGCCGTCGTTGCGCACCGCGCGCTCGGTCGCCTGGCTCAAGTGGTCGGCATAGAAGTTGAAGTTGCGCATCACCAGCGCGGTGACCATGGCCGGCGCCCGCGAGCAGGGGATGCCGAGATCGACCGATTCCAGCCAGCACAATTCCGCCGCATGCTTGTGTACCAGTGCAGAAACCTTGCGCAGCAGGGCGGCCCGCTTGTCGGCGTTGAGGCGGCGCCAGTCGCCGGCCTCCTGGGCGCGCCTTGCCGCCCTGACGGCTCGATCGACCTCCTGCGCGTCGGCCTCCTGCAGCCTGGCAACCGGCTGCGCAGTGGACGGATCGATGACCGTCATGCTGGCGGCATCCTTGGCCGGTTCGACGAACGCACCATCGATGAAGCTGGTGATGTGTTCCCTGATCTGGAATTGGCTCATGCGCATGCCCCTCCCGGGCCTTGTGCGGCGCCCGGGTATCCAGACGCCATCGTTGACGTGAAGCACCTGCCCGGTGATGCAGTCGACCGACGGGCTGGCAAGAAACCGGAGGCGCCGACGATCTCGTCCGGCCCCTCGGATCGCCGAGCGGATGCGCTCGGCACACACTTATCATAGTTCGGCCGGCTTTCCCGGGCCGTACGCCCCGTACCGGGTCCAGAGCCGGGGGTGGGAAAAATGCCGGGACTGGCGAGCGCCCATAGTATCCTGCCCTCCTTGTCCTTCTTCATCCTTCTTCGTCCTTCTTCATGCGAGAGGACCTGCCATGCGCAAGACCCTCGACGTGGCCGTGACCGTCGGCAGCCTGCGCGCCTCGATCCACCGTCGGCGCCATGAGCACGCATAGGAGGCCGTTTGGGCGATCGCAGTGACATCCTGGCCTGGTCCGCACACGGATCCCTGAGTGACACCCGGGCCGCGCTGGGCATCGCCGGCGTGTTGCCCACGCCGCAGGACTGGCGCCGTTTCCTGGACCGGCTGCTGCTGTGGTCGGGCGCACTCGCGCTGGCCGGCGCAGCGGTGTTCTTCATCGCCTACAACTGGACCGAGCTGGGCCGGTTTGCCCGCTTCGCGCTGGTCGAGACGGCCATCGTGCTGGCGGTGCTCGGCTACTGGCGGCTCGGCGCGGACCAGCCGGCCGGCCAGGCCGGCCTGCTGCTGGGCGCGATCCTGCTGGGCGTACTGCTGGCGCTGTTCGGCCAGACCTACCAGACCGGCGCGGACGACTGGGAGCTGTTCGCGTGGTGGGCCATGCTGATCGCGCCCTGGGTCCTGCTTGGTCGTTTCGCCGCCCTGTGGCTGCTCTGGATCGTGGTGGCGAACCTGGCCATCGGACTCTATTTCCAGGTCTTCCCCAGTCTGTTGGGGATTGCGCTGGGCAGCGAGCGCCAGTTGTGGGCGCTGTGGGGCTTCGACACGGTGGTGCTGCTGGCCTGGGAACTGGCAGCGCGCCGAGTCGACTGGCTGCGCGCACGCTGGCCGGCCCGGCTGATCGCGCTGGCCAGTGGCGTGGGCATCACGCTGCTGGGGCTGCACGCCATCTTCCTGCGCTACGACGGCCGGGCCGCGCCACTGCTCGCCTGTGCGATCTGGCTCGCTGCCGCGCATGCGACCTATCGGGCGCGCCGGCGTGACCTGTTCATGCTCGCGGGTGCCGGGCTCTCGGCCATCGTGCTGGTCGCAGCAACGCTGACCCGCGCGCTGGTGAGCGGCCGCCGCGACGCGGCGAGCCTGCTGCTGATCGCGCTCGTGGTGATCGCGCTGGCAGCGGCACTGGCGGCGTGGATCAGGCGCATCGCCGGGGAACAGCGGTGACGGACTCCACCGCGCTCTGGTCCAGGCTTGGCGCCGCCGGACTGACGAGCGGGCCGATGCCCGCCGACCCGCAAGCGCCGGCGCCGTGGTACGTGCGCGTGATGCTCGGCATGGCGGGCCTGCTCGCGGCGGGTTTCCTGTTTGGCTTCGTCGCGCTGGGGGCTGCGGTGGTGCTGCAGAGCAGGACGGTGTCCATTGCGCTGGGGCTGATGCTCATCACGCTCGCCTATGCCTCGATGCGCAGCGCCGGACAGCGGGACTTCGCCGCCATGTTTGCGCTGGCCCTGAGCCTCGCCGGTCAGGTGCTCGTCGTGTTCGGCCTGTCCGGCTGGGCGGAAGGCGGGTTCGACCCCGGTGCCGCATTCTGGCAGGTCGCGGCCCTGCAGGCGGTGCTGGCCGCGCTGATGCCCAACGCCATCCACCGCACCCTGTCCGCCTATGCCGGCGCGCTGGCGTTTGCCTATGCCTGCGGCCGGTCGGGCGTGCCGGGGCTGGCCAGCGGCACCGTCACGCTGGTCGTTGCGGCGCTGTGGCTGTCCGAAGCGGACTTCCGGACCCGGCGCGCGCTTGCGCTGCCGATCGCCTACGGCCTGACCCTGTGGTACCTGCAGAGCGCCGCCGGGACCCTCTCGGCGCATCGGCTGGCAGCGCCAGTGGGGGCGCTCAGCGGCGCTGACGCCTGGTCCTGGTCCGACGCGGCGATCGGCGCGACGGTGCTGGTGCTGACGGTGGGCGTGCTGCTGCGCCGAGCCGGTTGCGGCCTGCGCACGCCGCACGCCCGGATCGCGCTGCTGGCCACGCTCGGCGTCTGCGCCGCATCGTTCCAGGCACCCGGGATCGCGGCCGGCCTGCTGATCGTCCTGCTCGGGTTTGCGAACGCGAACCGCGTGCTGCTGGGCCTGGGTCTGGCTGCCCTGGCCGCCACCCTCGGCAGTCACTACTACCTGCTCCAGGCCACGCTGCTCGAGAAGTCGCTGCTGCTGCTGGCCACCGGCAGCCTGCTGCTGGCGATCCGTTGGGGCCTGCTGCGCTGGTGGACGCCAGTGGATCGACCGGCCGCGGAGCCGTCCGATGCGTAACGACCCGGTGCGAGGCGTCCCGGTGCAAGGCGTCCCGAAGCGTGGCCGCACGATGCGTGGCGCGCTGGCGATCCTCTGTGCCATCGTCGTGCTGGTGCTGGTGAACCTGTCGATCGCCGCCCGCGAGCGCCAACTCGCCAGCGGCCGACTGGTCTACCTGGAACTCGCGCCGGTGGACCCGCGCTCGTTGATGCAGGGCGACTACATGGCGCTGCGCTACCGGATGGCCGTCGACGTGCGCGCGGCCATCGCACGGGCGAAGCCCCCGGCGGGCGCGGCCGGCACTGCGTCCGGCGACCTCGACGCGCAAGGCGGCCGGGTCGTGGCCGCGCTCGACGACCGCGGCGTCGCCACCTACCAGCGCCCGGCCGGCGCCGCTGCACCCGGTGCAAGAGAAATCGTGCTGCGCTATCGCGTGCGCAATGGCCAGGTCCAGTTCGGCACCAACGCCTACTTCTTCCAGGAAGGCTCGGCCGCGCGCTACCAATCGGCGCGCTACGGCGCGTTTCGCGTCACGCCCGACGGCGAGTTGCTCCTGACCGCGTTGTGCGACAAGGACCGCAACGCGCTGTAGCCAAACATCTGGGAAGGCCCTGCGCGGGGAGCGCGGTCGTATGCCATTTGCAGCCCTGCGGATGACTCATCCTCAGGGTCGGCTGAAGGCCCTCATCTGCGCACCAACAGGGTAGACTGCAAGGCCGTAAAGATGGGGCGCTGGTGCGATGTTTTGTACTGCGGAAGGAATGCAATGACCACCTTGCAGATTACGCTGCCCGACCAACTGGCGCAGGAGGCGCGACGAGCCGGATTGCTCTCGCCCGAGAGGTTGGAGCGATGGCTGCGCGATCAACTCAAGGAGCAGCGCGTGGACGAACTGTTCTTGGCGATGGATCGCATGGCCGAGGTGGATGCGCCAGCGGTCATGTCCCCTGACGACCTGGCCCGGGAGATCGCTGCCATGCGCTCTGAGCGACGTGCCGGCAAGGCGCCCTGATCGCGCTCGCCGTGCGGTTGGTGCTCGATACGAACGTGGTCGCCTCAGCCCTCCTGTGGGGCGGCGTACCTCGCCAACTGTTGGAAGCGGGGCGACAGCAGCGTATCGATCTGTTTTCCAGTGTGCCAATGTTGGCTGAACTCACGGAGATCCTGGAGCGGCGGAAATTCGCGCCGAAGATCACCGCATCGACCCTGACCGTCGATCAAATCGCGGACCGTTACGCCGCGCTGGCCGCACTGGTACGGCCCTTGCCTACGTCACGCATTGCGTCTGATCCGGACGATGACATGGTCATCGGTACGGCACTCGCGGCCAGGGCCGACTTGATCGTGACCGGTGACAAGGCGCTGTTGTCGTTGAGGGAGTACCACGGGATCCGTATCGTCGGCGTCAGCCAGGCCTTGCCAACCATCGACTCTGGCTGAAGGCGCGGCGCACAGCCGGCGATCCGTTCGACCGGCTACGGCCCGCGGGCACCGGCGCGTCCCGCGCTGGCGTGAGCGTGCAAGGCAGCGTCGCTTGTGGATCATCGGCCTGGCACGACTTGACCATACTCGCTGGCGCGGGGCGCCGGTAGCGCCAAGCTGCTTCCTTTCATCTTGTTGGAGACTTCCATGGACGAGGCCCTGGTTCAGAGCACGGACAACGCACCGCGCGGCCGGCGCGCCGGCGGCGGGCGCGAGGCCAAGCGTGCCGCGCGCAGCGCGCGCAGCAGCCAGTCGGTACCCTACATCACGCGGCGCATTCCCTACTACGAGGTGCTGGACGAAGAGGGCCTGCAGACCATCGAGCGCAACGCCGACACCATCCTGCAGGAAACCGGCATCGATTTTCGCGACGAGCCCGAGGCACTGGAACTGTTCCGCGCCGCCGGTGCCGAGGTCAAGGGCGAGCGCGTGCGCTTTCCGCGCGGGCTGGCGCGCCATCTGGTGCAGGCCACGGCACCGCGCGAGTTCACCCAGTACGCGCGCAACCCGGCACGCAGCGTGGTGATCGGCGGCAAGAACACGGTGTTCGCCCCGTCCTACGGTTCGCCCTTCGTGCGCGACCTCGATCGCGGCCGGCGCTACGCCACCATCGAGGACTTCCGCAACTTCGTCAAGCTCGCCTACCTGGCTCCCTCGCTGCACCACTCGGGCGGCACCGTCTGCGAGCCGGTCGACGTGCCGGTGAACAAGCGCCACTTCGACATGGTCTACAGCCACATGAAGTACAGCGACAAGCCGTTCATGGGTTCGGTCACGCACCCCGAGCGTGCGCG
>JBDHRZ010000003.1:0-24788 GCA_039807845.1 Rhodoferax sp. | reverse complement strand
ATCCGGCGACGCAGGATCTGGCGCACCGGCTGGCCGACCCGTTCTGGGCTGCCGGCGGCGACTGGAACCATCCGCTGGGAACCGACCACCTGGGGCGTGACTACCTTGCCCTGCTGCTCTACGGTGGCCGCATCTCGCTGCTGGTGGGTTGCGCCACCATCGTCGTCTCGATGGCCATCGGCACGCTGCTTGGCGTGGCCGCCGGTTACTGGGGCGGCATGGTCGACCAGGCCGTCAACTTCATTCTCACCATCCGGCTCACGCTGCCGGTGATCCTGGTCGCGCTGGTGGCCGTGTCCGTCGTCGGGCAGTCCCTGTGGCTGCTGGTGGCGGTGATCGGGGGCTTGTTGTGGGAGCGCCTGGTGATCGTCTCGCGGACCACCACCCAGCAGATCGTGCACCGCGAGTTCGTCGTCGCGGCGCAGGCGATCGGCTCCTCGACGCCGCGCATCCTGTTGCGCGAGATCCTGCCGAACATCGTCGGGCCGCTGATCGTCATCGGCACGCTGGAACTCGCACGCGCCATCCTGACCGAGGCGACCTTGAGCTTCCTCGGGCTGGGCGTGCAGGCGCCGCTGACGTCCTGGGGGCTGATGATCTCGGAAGCCAAGAGTCAGTTGCTGTTTCGCCCCTGGCTGGTGTTCATCCCGGCGACGGCACTGATCCTGCTGATCCTCTCGATCAACATGCTCGGCGACGCGCTGCGCGACATCACCGCGCCGCAAGGGCGCGCCTAACGCAGTGTTTCGCACCGTTTGGTACTTATGGCGGCCCTGCTCGAACTGCGCAACCTGACGCTCGATATCCCCACCGACTCCGGCCTGCTGCGGCCCGTGCGCGGCGTCGATCTGAGCCTGGCGCGCGGCGAAACGCTGGCCATCGTGGGCGAGTCCGGTTGCGGCAAGAGCCTTACCGCGCTTGCCGTGATGGGGCTGCTGCCGCCCCACGCCCGACTCTCCGCCGACCGGCTCGCGCTCTCCGGCCAGTCGCTGCTGGGACTGGACGCCCGGCAGTGGCGGGCAGTGCGCGGTCGACGCATCGCGATGATCTTCCAGGATCCGATGACCGCGTTCGACCCGTGCTTTCGCATCGGCGCGCAGATCGCCGAAGTGCTGCGCCAGCACCGGCCCGAGGCGGCGACGCCGCAACGCATGGCGGCAATGTTCGAGCGTGTGGGGATCGCATCGCCGCGCGAACGGCTGCAGCAATATCCGCACGAGTTGTCCGGCGGTCTGCGCCAGCGCGCCATGATCGCGCTGGCGCTGCTGTGCGAGCCCGAGCTGTTGATCGCCGATGAGCCCACGACGGCGCTCGATGCGACGATCCAGGCGCAGATCCTGCGCCTGCTGGCCGACCTCCAGCAGGAAGCAGGGATCAGCCTGCTGCTGATCACGCATGACCTGGGCGTGGTGGCCGGCATTGCGGATCGCGTACTCGTCATGTACGCCGGGGAAGTGGTGGAGACCGGCAGCACCGACCAGGTGCTCGCGTCGCCCCGCCATCCCTACGCCGAAGGGTTGATGCGCTCGATCCCCACGCGCAGCGCGGACGGTCGGCGGGCGGCGCTGGGCTTCATCGCCGGCACCGTGCCCAGGCCGGTGGCCGAACGCGCCGGTTGCGGCTTCTTCCCGCGCTGCCCTTATGCGCAGCCGGCATGCCGGATCGATGCGGTGGCGCTGCGCGCTGGCGCCGACGACCGGGCGGTGCGCTGCGTGCTGCCGCTCGACGGCAGCGGGCGCACGCCCGAGGTCTGGACGCGCCCGCGTGCCGCCGCCCACGGTCGCCTGCTGCAAGGGGCAGGTGGATGAGCCTGGTCGAAATCGAGGGTGTGACCCGTTCCTACCGCATGGGTGGCTGGCTCGATCGGCAGCCTGCGCTGCAGGCCCTGCGCGGCGTCACGCTGACGGTCCAGCACCGTGAGGTGCTGGCGCTGGTGGGCGAATCGGGTTGCGGCAAGAGCACCGTGGCGCGCCTGCTGCTGGGCCTGGGTCAGCCCGATGCGGGCCGCATCACGATCGGGGGTCGACCCATCTCCAGCTACTCGCGGCTGGAGCGCGCGGCGCTGATCCAGCCGGTGTTCCAGGACCCCTATTCATCGCTCAACCCGCGCATGACCATCGCCGCGAGCATCGCCGCGCCGCTCGAGGTGCGTGGCATCGGCAGCGTGCGATCGCGCCGTGCGGCGGTCGACCGTTTGATGGAAGCGGTCGGTTTGTCCGCCGACCTCGCGTACGCCTACCCGATGCAGCTCTCCGGCGGGCAGCGCCAGCGCGTCGCGATCGCGCGGGCGCTCATCGGCGAGCCGAAGATCCTCGTCTGCGACGAGCCCACCTCCGCGCTCGACGTGTCGGTGCAGTCGCAGATCCTCAACCTGCTGGCGGACTTGCAGCGCGCGTTCGAGCTGACCATCGTGCTGATCACGCACAACCTGGCGGTGGTCGGGCACCTGGCCGATCGCGTCGCGGTGATGTACCTCGGGCGCATCGTCGAGATCGGGGCGTGCCGCGACGTCTTCACGGCGCCGCACCATCCCTATACGCGCGAGTTGTTGCGCGCGGTGTTGCCGGCGCAGGCCGGTGCCGTGTTGCCGGTGCTCGGTCTGCGTGGCGAGTTTCCCAGCCCGACCGCGCCGCCCCCCGGCTGCAGCTTCCATCCACGCTGCGCGCGCCAGAGCGAGCGCTGCAGACAGGTCCGGCCGGACATGCAGCCCATCGGCGCGAGCCAGGTCGCCTGTCACCACCCCTTGCTCGATCTGCCGGCTACGCGCGCGATGCCGGCGTAGCCCGCCGGTGGCGGCCCGGCCACGACGCTCGTGTGCGCAAAACGCAAGCATCGCTGCAGCCTTGTCCGTTGACCGCGCGCGGGCGCCTGCGCTAGCCTCGTGTGGCGGGCGCGTGCCAATGCAGGCAGTGCGCCGGCGCAATGCGAAAGGATGCTCGATGGCTGTCGATATGGTGCTTGCCGGCAGTGTGGCGACACTGACGCTCAATCGTCCGGAGGCGATGAACGCGCTCGACCCGCAGACGGTGGTCGAGCTGGGCGCGGCGATCGAGCGCCTCAACGAGGACCCGGCGGTGCGGGTGATCGTGCTGAGCGGCAGCGGGACGCGTGCGTTCTGCGCCGGGGCGGACCTGAAGAAGACCGTGCCGGGCACGCCTGGCGTCACGGCGCAGACGAACACCGGCGCGTCGGGTGCGCGCTCGTTCCGCGAAGCGTTGACGGATGGCAAACCGACGATCTGTGCGATCAACGGCTATGCGCTCGGCGGCGGGCTCGAGCTCGCGCTCGCGTGCGACGTACGCATCGCCGTGCCGCACGCGCGCTTCGGCGTCCCGGAGGTGCGCATCGGCAGCATCCCCGGCGGCGGCGGTACGCAGCGGCTGCCGCGCGCGATCGGTGCGTCGGATGCCATGTTGCTGCTGCTCACCGGCGATCAGATCGATGCGGCCGAGGCGCTGCGCATCGGCCTGATCAGCCGCGTGGTGCCGGCGGCGCAGCTGATGGAGCACGCCCAGGAGATCGCCGCGCGCATCGCCGCCAACGGGCCGCTGGCCGTGCGCGCCGTGAAGCGGCTGGCGTACCAGGGTGCCAGCATGCCGCTGGCGGACGGCCTGAAAGCCGAGCAGGAGGCGTTCGCCGAGCTGCACGACAGTGCAGACCGGATCGAGGGGCGGCTGGCCTTTGCACAGAAGCGCGTGCCGGCATTTCGCGGGTGCTAGACTGTGCCTGGCCGATCGCGCGCCGGCCCTGATCCCCGGCCCGGCGCGACAACCCGACCGGTCTGCACGGAAGGTGCGCGTGTGGCCTGGAAACTCCCCCCGCTCAATGGTTTGCGTGCCCTCGAAGCAGCCGGGCGCCACGTCAGCTTCACCAAGGCGGCGGAGGAATTGCACGTCACGCCGGGCGCCGTCAGTCGCCAGGTGTGCTCGCTGGAAGACTACCTGGGGGTGGTGTTCTTCGATCGCACGCATCGTGAACTGGTGCTGCGGCCGATCGCTGCCACCTACGTGCCGCTGATCACCGACGCGCTCAAGCAGATCGACCGGGCCACCCGGCAGTTGCTGAGTGTGTCGGACGACACCAAGCTGCACCTGTTTTCCTCGATGACGTTTTCGCTGCGCTGGCTGATGCCGCGGCTGGCGCAGTTCCACTCCCGCTACCCCAACCTGAACATCAACCTGACCACGACCATCCCGGCCGTGCTCGAGCAATTGGTCGACAACCTGCTGGCCGGCGAGACCGACGTGGCGGTGCGCATCGCCCGGCAGGATCCGCCGAGCCTGGTGTCCTATCCGCTGATTCCGATCCACTGGCTGCCGGTGTGCAGCCCCGAGCTGTTGCGCAGCGGCGCGCCGCTGCGCCATGTGCAGGACCTGGCCAACCACGTGCTGCTCTATTCCCAGGCGCGGCCCGACGACTGGGACATCTGGCTGGCTGCCGCGGGTACCAGCATGCCCGAGCATGTCGGGAACCTGCGCTTCGAGAGTTCGGTGCTCGCCTACGAAGCGGCCATCAAGGGCCTGGGGGTGGCGATCGGCATGAAGGCGCTGGTGGCGGACGACCTGCTCAGCGGCCGTCTGGTTGCGCCCTTCGACCTGGTGCACCAGGACGGCACGGCGTTTCGCCTGGCTTACCTGCCGGGGCGCGGCCCACGCGCGGCGCACGTGGAGCAACTGGTGAAGTGGATGACCGAAATGGCCGCGCAGGACAACCGTCGCGTCGAAGCGATCGATCCGTCGGCGTTGCGCGCGCAGTTCATGGCTGCGGGCGGCACGGCGGGCCGGCCGCCGGCCGCGCATGTGGAAACGCAGGGTCGCTCCCAGGTTTCCTTGGCCCCCTCGGGGGGCTTGGCGAAGCCAGGGTCGGGGGCGCTCACACGCCGGGGGCAAACGACAACGGCGCCCCGGTGAGCTCGCGCAGGCGCTCGCGCGTCAAGCCCGGCACCATCTCCAGCACCTCGAACCCGCCCGGGCCGATCGCCAGTACCGCCAGGTCGGTATAGACCCGGGACACCGCGCCCGGGGCCGTCAGCGGCAGCGTGCAGCGCTCCAGCAGCTTGGGCCTGCCATCGCGCGCGTTGTGCTCCATCAGGATCCACAGGCGCCGGGCACCCAGCGCCAGGTCCATCGCGCCGCCCACCGCCGGCGCCTGATCGCCGGACGACATGCTCCAGTTGGCGACGTCGCCGTTGGCCGCGACTTCGAACGCGCCCAGCAGGCACAGGTCGAGGTGGCCACCGCGGATCATGGCGAAACTGTCGGCGTGGTGAAACAGCGAAGCGCCGGGCAGCAACGTGACGTGCTGCTTGCCGGCGTTGACGATCCAGGGGTCCACCGCGTCGGCCGCGGGCGCCGGACCCATGCCCAGAATGCCGTTTTCCGACTGAATCAGTACTTCGCGCCCGGCCGGGATCGCGTCGGCGACCATGGTCGGGATGCCGATCCCCAGGTTGACACACCACCCTTCGGCGATGTCCTGGGCGGCACGTGCCGCCATCGCCTGACGGCTGCGGCGTTCGATCGGCGCGGCGTGCTGCGTGTTCATGCCGCCTCCCGGGTCGTTGCGGCAGCAGCGGCCTGGGTCGGCGCGCCGGCCTGCGCCGGGCCGGCGACATCGAGCACGCGATCGACGTAGATGCCCGGCGTGCCGATCATGTCGGGGGCGAGCGTGCCGAGCGCGACGAACCCGTGCACCTGCGCCACCGTCAGCGTGGCGGCGGTGGCCATGACCGGGTTGAAATTGCGTCCGCTACCGCGATAGCTCAGGTTGCCCCAGCGGTCGGCGCGCCAGGCCTCGATCAAGGCCACGTCGGCGTGCAGTGCGTGTTCCATGACATAGGTCTTGCCGTTGAAATCGCGTGTCTCCTTGCCCCGGGCGAGCAAGGTGCCGACCGTGGTGCGCGTGAAGAACGCGGGGATCCCGGCGCCGGCGGCGCGCAGGCGTTCGGCCAGTGTGCCTTGCGCGACGATCTCGAGCTCGATCTTGCCGGCCCGGAACAACTCGTCGAACACTGGCGAGGCCTTGGGGAAACTGCAGATGAGTTTGCGGACCCGTCCCGCGGCCATCAGTTTGCCCAGTCCGATGCTGCGTTCGAACCCGGCGTTGTTGGCCACCACGGTGAGCTCGCGCGCGCCCACCTCTATCATGCCCTCGATCAGGGCGTTCGGCTGGCCGACGTTGCCGAAGCCGCCCACCAGCACCGTCGCGCCATCGGCGATGCCGCGCAATGCGCTCGCCACGTCATCGACCCGCTTATCGATCACATGCCCTCCTTCGTTTGCGATTCCGTGACGCGCTGGCCGAGCAACGCCTGCACCTCCTGCGTCGAGTAGCCGCCGACCCGCTGCAGTACCTCGATGCTGTCGGCCCCATAGCGCACCGCGTCGCCCGGCACCGCCAACGGATCGCACTCGATCTGGAACGGGAACCCCTTGACGAGCGTGCCGTCGGCGAGCCTGGTCATGGCATGGTGCCAGCCTTGCCCGGAGTGCCGCAACACGTCCACGCCGCCGAACACCGGTGCGGCGGCGATGCCGGCCGCCAGCAGGCGCTCGACCACCCACGCCTGTGCGTGCGCGCCGACCCAGCGGCCGACCTCCGTGCGCAGCTGCGCCGGATCCTGCAGTGGTGCCGGTGTCGTCCCGAGGCATTGGGCAAGCGCGCCGATCTCATCCGGGCGCAGCGACAGCGCCACCCAGGACTGCTCCCGCGCGGCGAAGCAGTCTTGCAGCAGGTACGGTGCGTCAGCATTGCCGCGGCGCGGATGCGGCTGCCCGGTGGGCAAGCCGGCAAAGGACTCGCCCGACAGGAAGCTGGTGAGTTCGCGTTGCGACAGATCCAGATGCGCGCCGCAGCCACCGTTGCGCACGCTCGCGATGGCCGCGCAGATCATGCCGGCGGCGAAGATCGCCGCCACCTGGTCCGGGAAATTCAGGTCGTTGCCGCTGATCACCGGGCTGCCGCCCGCATAGCCGGTGCGCCAGGCCAGGCCCCCCATCGCCTCCAGGGTCGAGCCATAGGAGACGAATTCCGCGTCCGGCCCGGTTTCGCCCTGACTGGAGATCGAGGCCAGGATGATGGCCGGATTGGCGCGCTGCATCAGCGCATGGGTCAGGCCCAGCTTGGCCAGCACGCCGCGGCGGAAGTTCTCCACCACCACGTCGCTGCGCGCCACCAGGCGCAGGAATGCCTCGTGACCGGCGGTCGTCTTGAGGTCCAGGCTCAGGCTGGCCTTGCCCCGGTTGGTGGCGCGAAAGAACGGGGGCATGGCCTCGCCCTCATGCGGCTTGCCCGCCTCACCCGGTGGCCAGTCGCGAAACGGGTCGCGATAGGACGGCGACTCGATCTTGATCACCTCGGCGCCCAGGTCGGCGAGCAGCGCGGAGGTGGCCGCCCCCGCGGTGATGATGCCCAGGTCGAGGACGCGAATGCCGGCGAGTTGCTTCATTGCACGAGCGCCATTTCGTGTGCCGGTGCCGCCGCCGCTGGCTCGACCGCGTGCCCGTTCCACAACACCGGCAGGCGCGGGATCAGCAGGCTGTGCTGCGCTCCGATCGATACCGGGCGCAGGAAGCGGCGCGCCAGGTTCTGGCGGTCGTGCACCAGTTCGTCCGGGCTGTAGACCGGGCCCAGCGGCAGCCGGTTTGCCAGCGCCGCCAGGTGGATCTCCTGACGGCTCATGTGCCGCATGGCGTCTTGCAGGATCTGGTCGAGCGCTGCCGCGTGTTCGCGCCGCCCGGCCGGGGTGGCGAAGCACTCGGCCTGCAGTCGCGCGTCATTGAACAGGCCCTTGAGCCGGCCCCAGTCGGCGTCGCGGTAGACCATCGCCACCCATCCATCGGCGCATGGCATGACCCGCCACTCGGAGCGATTGCCCGAGCGTGTCGGTGCCGTGCCCGAGCGCGCCGCGGCGACAAGGCTCTTCCAGTTCAACCACACGGCGGTATCGAGCAGGTTCACGTGCACGGTCTCGCGTACCGGGGCGTGCCTGGCCGTGGCCAGCACCGCCATCAGGCCGGAGAATGCCGCCAGCCCGGCCGAGTAGGCGAGCTGATGGCCTGCCAGCTTGAGCGGTGCCTGGTCCGCCTCGCCGACGATGTCGAGCAGGCCGCCCAGGGCCATCACGGTGAATTCGGTCGCCGGCATGGACGCTGGCACGCCCGGGCCGAACATCGACAGGAACACGCGCAGTGGTACCTGCGCAGTGCCAGCAGCCGGCGGCGCCGACGGCTGGTCTTCCAGCGTCGCCAGTGCGTGGCGCTGCAGCGCATGCAACGCAGGGCCGGCGAGGCCGCCCGGCAAGCCCAGCACCTGCTTGCCCAAGTCCAGGAAGGTCTGTGGCGCAGGCGTTGCCTGCGCCGTCGTTCCGGCGTCTGGTTGCGCGCCGCCGGCGGCGTGCACCACCACCACCTGCGCGCCCAAGTCTGCCACCATCCGGCCGGCAAACGCGAGCGCCAGGCGCAGCGCTGGCGGGCACTGCGGCGATACTCGCTCGATGACCAGGGCCCCCCGCAAGGGCTGCGACATACTTGCTCCATTCACGCATCTGGATGACATAGGAAGGATAAGGACCACACCGATGCCGGGTCAAACGAGAAAACGGGCGCTGCCGGTTGAGCTTTCGGCGAAGGCCTGGACCGCGTCGGGCGGGCCAGCCCGGAACGGGCAGGCGGCATGAACATCCAGCTGCTCTCGGACCTGCACCTGGAGGTCCAGCCGCACTTCCAGCCGCGGCCGGCGCCGGGCGCGGACGTGCTGGTGCTCGCGGGCGATGTCGGCTCCTACCACGCGGGCTCGCTGCTGCGCGAGGACGATTTCGGCCTGCGCCGCTTTTCGCCCCGGCACGGCTGGCCGGTGCCGGTGCTGTACCTGCCCGGCAACCACGAGTACGACGGGCTCGATTTCGACGCCACCCATGCGCGCCTGCGCGAGGCCTGCGAACGGCTGGGCATGGTGTGGCTCGAGCGCGCGGTGGTGCATATCGCGGGGGTGCGCTTCGTCGGCACCACGCTGTGGAGCGATTTCGATGCGCTCGGGCCTGATGCCGACGACCCGGGCGCGACCCTGGGACAGCAACTGGCGGCGCGCGAAAAGGCGTTTCGCGCCGCGAACCACTACCTGAGCAAGCACGGCAGCCTGCGCCAAGGCGCTCCGATGCTGGCGCAGGACGTGCGTGAGCAGGCGCTGGCGTGCCAGCAGTGGCTGCGCCAGGCGCTGGCGCAGCCGCATGACGGGCCGACCGTGGTCGTGACGCATTTCGCGCCCAGCCTGCGCAGTGCCGATCCGCGCTATGGCCTGAGTCCTGGCACGGCGGGTTTCTGCAATGCGCTCGACGAGCTTCTGGTGCACGCGCAACTGTGGCTGCACGGCCACCTGCACGCGCCAAGCGACTACGTGCACAACGGCTGCCGCGTGGTGGCCAATCCGCTGGGCTACGCCAGCAAGGGCGAGCAGGGTGCGTTCCGGCTCACCGGGCTGATCGCTCTCGATACCCGGACCCTGCCCGCCGCGTCGGCTGACGGGTATCAACCGGCGCCGCCGGCCAGGGCCTAAACTGCGCCGTCCACCTCCAGGAGTCCCCGATGAAAATCCTCCTTGCTGTCGATGGCAGCGCGTATACGAAGAAGATGCTGGCCTACATGGTCACCCACGGCGATACCTTCGGCGCCGCCAACGACATGACGCTGCTCACCGTGCAGCCGGCCGTTCCGCCGCGTGCCCGTGCGGCGCTGGGCAAGTCGGTGGTCGACGAGTACCAGCACGACGAAGCCGAAAAGGTGCTGGGGCCGGTGGGCAAGTTCCTGTTGCGCCATGGCATCGACGCGAAATCGGCCTGGAAGGTGGGCAGCCCGGGTGACCAGATCGCCCGGTTCGCCGAAGCGGGCAAGTTCGATCTGATCGTGATGGGCTCGCACGGCCATGGCGCCCTCGGCGGCCTGGTGATGGGGTCGGTGGCGACCAAGGTGCTGGCCCACTGCACCGTGCCGGTGCTGCTGGTGCGCTGAGCAAGGCGCGGGCCAGGTTTCGCGCGGCCCCGGCCGCTGCCCATCGACGTGTGCTACCGGTAGCGCGCCGCGGTCAGTCCATCCATGCTGATCTCCGGCGCTCGGCCGGAGATCAGGTCGGCCAGCACGCGCCCGGTGCCGGTGGCCATGGTCCAGCCCAGCGTGCCGTGCCCGGTGGCCAGGTACAGGTTCGGATAGCGGGTGCCGCCCAGCACCGGTGTGCCGTCGGGCGTCATCGGCCGCAGGCCGGTCCAGAACTGTCCCTTGGCGACGTCGCTGGAGCCCGGGAACAGGTCGGTGAGCACGTGGTTGAGCGTACCGCGGCGCGCCTCGCGCAGGCGCAGGCTGTAGCCGGCCAGTTCGGCCGTCCCGCCGACCCGGATGCGGTCACCCAGCCGCGTCACCGCGACCTTGTGCGTCTCGTCCATGATGGTCGACTCCGGCGCGCGGCTGGCGTCCTCGATCGGCACCGTGATGGAGTAACCCTTGACCGGATAGACCGGCAGATCGATCCCCACCGGGGCGAGCAGCAGCGGCGAATAGCTGCCCAGCGCGACCAGGTAGCAGTCGGCCTGCAGCCTGCCGCTGCCGGTCTGGATGCCCTCGATGCGCTCGCCTGCGCGCAGGATGGCCTGGATGTCGACGCCGAAATCGAACTGCACGCCGAGCGCCCGCGCCAGCGCGGCCAGGCGCTGGGTGAACAGGAAGCAGTCGCCGGTCTCGTCGCCGGGCAGGCGCAGCGCGCCGACGAATTTTTGCTGCACGTGCGCCAGCGCCGGCTCCACCCGACAGTAGCCGGCACGGTCGAGCAGTTCCCAGGCGACGCCGTATTGCCGCAGGATCTCGATGTCCTTGCCGGTGGCGTCGAGCTGCTGTTGTGTGCGAAACAGTTGCAGCGTGCCCTGGCTGCGTTCGTCGTACGCGATGGCGGTTTCGGCGCGCAGCGCGCGCAGGCAGTCGCGGCTGTATTCGGCCAGCCGCACCATGCGCGCCTTGTTCACCGCATAGCGCGCAGTGGTGCAGTTGCGCAGCATCTGCGCGCCCCAGCGCCACATGGCCGGATCGAGCATGGGCCAGATCACCAGCGGGCTGTGGTGCATCAGCATCCACTTGATCGCCTTGATCGGGATGCCCGGGCCGGCCCAGGGTGCGGAGTAGCCCGGCGAGACTTCGCCGGCATTCGCAAAGCTGGTCTCGAGCGCCGGAGCGCTCTGGCGGTCCAGCACGCGCACCTGGTGCCCGGCCCGGGCCAGGTAGTAGGCGCAGCAGGTGCCGATCACCCCGCTGCCCAGAATCAGCACGTTCATCGCTGTGGTGTCCTGTATCCCGGAATCCGCGCGTTCATCGCTTCGGTCTCCTGTAGCCCTTGTCTGCGTCGTGCGTGACGGCGCCCGTTCCGGCGCAGGCGCGATTGTCGCCGGGCGTCGCTGCGGGAAACCTCCGGCATTACCCGCATGCGCTGGATGGAACCGGTGCTGCGCCGGCACTGCCGCACCGATCCTGGCGCACTGGGGCACTGCCGCACCGGTGCATGGGCGATCGGATACCATGGCCTGCCTCGCCCCTTCCCTGCCGGGCCGTCCTGGCCGGATCGCCGCGCGCTGCCCTGCGTGGTTCGCGCTGCGGCGCTGGAGTCCAGCACGCTCGTCCACCGTTCGCACCCTGATGCCATGACCGAATCCCCTGCCTGGACCATCGATGTCGTCTCCGACGTGGTCTGCCCCTGGTGCTACATCGGCAAGCGCAAGCTGGAGGCGGCGCTGGAGCTCGCGCGCGACGCCGGCCTGGGCGCGCCCGCGCTGCGCTGGCATCCGTTCCAGCTCAACCCGGACCTGCCCGCCGAAGGCGTGTCGCGCAAGAGCTATCTGGAGGAGAAGTTCGGTGGCGCCGAGCGCGCCGCCGAGATCTACGAGCGCGTGAAGGCGGCCGGCCGGGCGGTCGGGCTCGTGCTCGACATCGACGGCATCGCGCGCCAGCCCAACACGCTGGCGGCGCACGCCCTGCTCGCGTTTGCCCAGCAGCAGGGACCGGATTTCGGCAGCCCGGTTGCGGAGCGCCTGTTCGCGGCGTACTTCGTCGAGAACCGCTTCATCGGCGACGTCGAGGTGCTGGCCGACATCGCGCAGGCCGCCGGGCTCGACGCGGCCGCCGCCCGCGCGTTCGTGCGCGATCCGCAGCAGCGCGGCGAACTGGCGGCGGCGGATGTGCGGGCCCGACAGATGGGCATCAGCGGCGTGCCGTTCTTCATCTTCAACCAGAAAGTGGCGGTCTCCGGCGCCCAGGACCCGGCCCAGTTGCTGGCGGCGATGCGCCAGGCACTCGTCTGACCCCTGTTGACGGAGCAGTGGCCGCGCGGGTGGGGTCGGGTGGCGTAGCGGCGCCGGCCCTGCCGTCGTTTCGGTGCCGGCAAAGGTGTCGCGCCGTGTCTTCGTGGCTTGGACATGGCGCCGGCATAGTCCGTTCGGCTCACAGCGCCTGTGCAGGAATTCACGGCGCAGCAGGGTCGCGCTGCATAGAATCGGGCCGTCCTGTCGTGTGTCCCTTCCGAGGAACTGGTATGTCGCGCACCGTGAACCCTCAATCCTGGCGCGCTGCGCTGCGGCTGTTGCGCCGTACCGTGGTGCTTGCCCTGGTCGGCCTGGCCGGTGTTGCGCAGGCCGCCTCGGTCAGTTTCAACGACCTGGCGATGGACGGCATCTTCAGCCAGGCGTCGTTCGGCAGCCATCCGATCGACATCCGCTTCAACCCTTCCCTGTCCGTCGTCGCGCCCACCCTGCAGTCGATCGACAGCAACGCCGAGTTCGACGGGGTCTCCAATTCGCTCATGGCACTGGTGGGCCAGTTGGCGATTCCTGTCAACACGGTCTCGATCTTCTTCGTCGATGCCATCAAATACTGCGGCGGTCCGGGCACCAACATCATCGGCTGCGGCAGCCAGCCGGGCCACCTGATCGCGCTGGACTCGAGCGCCGCCGCAGGGGCCCACGGCGCAGCTCTGATGGCGCACGAACTCGGCCACAACCTGGGCCTGGGTCATCTGGCTGGCGACTCGAACCTGATGAACGGTTCGATCACGGGCAACACGACGCTGACCGCATCCCAGATCGGCACCTTCCTGAACCTGAGCACCGGCGCGTCCCTCAACCCGATCGTGCAGAAGGATGGCGCGGGCCTGTACATCTCCATCACCCCGATCGCGGTCATGGCGGTCGCGGCGCCGGTGCCCGAACCGCAGACCTGGGCCATGTTCGCGCTCGGCCTGGCGAGCGTCGCCGGACTGGCCCGGCGCCGGCGCGCATGGACCGCGCGTTGATCCTGCGCCGCGCGCTTGCGCCCTGGGTGCTGGTCGTGCTCTCGGGTTGCGCGCTGGCTGCGGTGCCCTCTGGCTGGCGCAGCTGGGATCTGGGCGCGTTTCGCCTGCAGACGCCCCCCGGCCTGCAGCAGCAAGGTGGCGCCATCGACTCGCAGGCCGGTACGCTGGTGGCCGACGGGTTGCGCGTGGAATACGACTACGGCCGCTATTCCGACCCGCTGGCGCGCAGCGCGGACAGGCTCGACTACCGCTCCGAAACCGGCATCGTCGACGGTCTGCCGGCGCGCTTCGTGCAATACCGCTTCCAGGGCGAGGGCGGCGGGATGCGGTCGTGCTCCGGTGTGCACGTGCCGCGCGTGCGTGTCTCCGGCAGCAACGTCTTGTCGCTGACCGTGCTGGGCTGCGCCGACACCAGCGAGCAACTCGCCGCGGTGCCCACGATCCTGTCTTCGATCCGGTTCCAGGCGACGCCCACACGCTGACTGTCATATCCCGAGCGGGTCGCCCGGGATCGTGGATCACACTTGCTTACGGTGATCCAGGTTCACGCATACCGGCCGACCGGGCCGGATCCAGCGCCGCTTCGCTGCGCCGGTACTGCATCGCCTCGGCCAGGTGATCACCCTGCACCTGTGCGCTCCCGGCCAGGTCGGCGATCGTGCGTGCCACCCGCATGGTGCGGTGCATGGCGCGCGCCGACCAGCCCAGCCGGCTGGCAGCGCGTTGCAGCAGCTCGCTGGCGCGTGCGTCCAGTTGCACCTGCGTATGCAGCGCCTGCCCGTGCAGCGCACTGTTCGGGCTGCCCTGGCGCGCGACGGCTGTCGAGCGCGCAGCCGCGACGCGCGCGCGCACGCCGGCACTCGGCTCGCCGGCTGCGGCATGCAGCAACTCGTCACTGGCCAGCGCCGCCACCTCCACGTGCAGGTCGATGCGATCGAGCAACGGCCCGCTGAGCCCGCCCTGGTAGCGCGCGATCTGTTCGGGTGAGCAGCGGCAGTGGTGTCGCGGCGCGCCACGATAGCCGCAGGGGCAGGGATTCATCGCCGCGATGAACTGGAAGCGCGCCGGGAACTCGGCGCGGCGCGCGGCCCGCGCGATCGTGATGCTGCCGCTCTCCAGTGGCTCGCGCAGTGCTTCGAGTGCGGCGCGTGGAAACTCCGGCAACTCGTCGAGGAACAGCACGCCGTGGTGCGCCAGCGAGATCTCGCCCGGCCGTGGCGGTACGCCGCCACCCACCAGCGCCACGGCGCTGGCGCTGTGGTGCGGGCTGCAGGTCGGGCGCCGGCCCCAGTGGGCCAGCGTGAAGCGCCCGCCCAGGCTCGCCAGCGCCGCGCTCTCGAGCGATTCCTGCACCGTCATCGGCGGCAGCAGCCCGGCAAAGCGCTGCGCCAGCATCGACTTGCCCGAACCGGGCGGGCCGCTCATGAGCACGCTGTGGCCGCCGGCGGCGGCGATCTCGAGTGCGCGCTTGGGCCCGCCCTGGCCTTTCACGTCGCACAGGTCCGGGTACGCCGCTGCGAGCGCAAACGGGCGGGCCTGGACGCGGCGCCAGCCGGTCGCGGCAGCGGCTGGCGCGGGCGCCGCAGTGTTGCCGTCGGGCGCGGCGAACGCGTGCAGCACGTCCAGCAGGTGGGTGGCCTGGTAGACGGTGGCGCCGGGCACCAGCGCGGCTTCCTGCGCGCTGGCTTCGGGCAGCACCTGGATCGGCGGTGTGCCGTCGCGCTGCAGCGCCAGGCTCATCGCCAGCGCGCCCCGGATCGGTTGCAGCGCGCCGGACAGGGAGAGCTCCCCGGCAAACACATGGCCGGCCAGCCGCGCGGCGTCGATCTGGCCGCTGGCGGCCAGGATGCCGAGCGCGATCGGCAGGTCGAAGCGTCCCGAGTCCTTGGGCAGGTCGGCCGGTGCCAGGTTCACCGTGATGCGCTTGTTGTGCGGAAACTCAAGCCCCGCGTTCAGGATCGCGCAGCGCACCCGTTCGCGCGCCTCCTTGACTTCGACATCGGCCAGCCCGACCAGCCCGAAGCTGGGCAGGCCGTTGGCCAGGTGCACCTCGACCGTGACGCTCGTGGCCTGCATGCCAACCAGCGCACGACTTTGAACCATCGCCAGGCTCATGGAGCAATCCTCTGTTTGGTGCGTCCGCGCACGGCGATCCGTCTGCGCGTGCACCGTTGCGGTGCAAACGGCGCACCGCGTTGCACAGTGCGTGGCACGGGCCGCAGCTCCACCTGGCCTGGTGCGCCGCAAAAAGGCGGTCGGCGTGGCCAGCCTTGCCGCGGCGCTCGCAGACGTGGATCGGTGCGCTCTTGCACAGGCCATTGGATGCGGCCTGATCGCGAGGCGCATCACCCGATCGGTCGAGTGCGATGGCACGGACCATGCGTGGCGGACAGTGATTCCTCGCGCAGGCCCGACTGGCCAGCACAAGGATCACCCCGGCTGCGCCCCTGTGGCGCGGCCGTCGAACCATCAACCGGAGCGTGCCATGAAGATGATTGCAGCGGTGATCAAGCCATTCAAGCTCGACGAGGTGCGCGAGGCCCTGTCCGTCATCGGCGTGCAGGGCATCACCGTCACCGAGGTCAGGGGATTCGGCCGCCAGAAGGGTCATGCGGAGGTCTACCGGGGCGCCGAATACGTGGTCGACTTCCTGCCCAAGGTGAAGATCGAGGCGGCGGTGGCCGACGCGCTGTGCGAGCGCGCCGTGGAAGCCATCGAAGTCGCTGCGCGCACCGGCAAGATCGGCGACGGCAAGGTGTTCGTGTACGCGCTGGAGCAGGTGCTGCGCATCCGCACCGGTGAAACCGGAGAGGACGCGTTGTGAGCGCCCCCAGCGCTGGCTTCGCCAGGCCTGCCCTGGGGGTGCGAGGAAACGCGGGCGCGGTCCGGCGCTTTCTCATGCGGCGCACGCTTGCACTCCTGGTGCTGGCGCTCGGCCTGCTGGCGGGCAGCGCCGCGTCATGGGCGCAGCCGGCGAGCGCCGGCACTGCTCCGGGCATCGTCGCCGCGGTCGACAAGGGTGACGTGGCCTGGATGATGGTCTCCACGCTGATGGTCGTGCTGATGGCGGTGCCGGGGCTGGCGCTGTTCTACGGCGGCCTGGTGCGCAGCAAGAACATGCTCTCGGTGCTGATGCAGGTGCTGGTGGTGTTCTCGCTGATCTGCGTGCTGTGGGCCTGTTATGGTTACAGCCTGGCCTTCGGCGGCGCGGGCGCGATCTTCGGTGGCCTGCGCAAGGCGTTTCTGCTCGGCGTCACGCCGGCGTCGCTGGTCGACACGTTCAGCGCCGGCGTGAAGATCCCCGAGTCGATCTTCATCGCCTTCCAGGCCGGCTTCGCCGGCATCACCTGCGCGCTGGTGGTGGGATCGTTTGCCGAGCGCATGCGCTTTTCTGCCGTGCTGCTGTTCTCGATCCTGTGGTTCAGCTTCGCCTACCTGCCGATCGCGCACATGGTGTGGGGCCCCGGCGGTTACCTGCTGGGCAAGGGGATACTCGATTTCGCCGGTGGTTCCGTGGTGCATGTCAACGCCGCCATGGCCGGTCTCGTGGGCGCGTACCTGGTGGGCAAGCGCATCGGCTACGGGCGCGAGGCGATGGCGCCGCACAGCCTGACGCTGACCATGGTGGGTGCCTCGATGCTGTGGGTGGGCTGGTTCGGGTTCAACGCCGGCTCGAATCTGCAATCGAACGCGGGCGCCACGCTGGCCTTCCTCGACACCTTGCTCGCCGCCGCCGCTGCCGTGCTGTCCTGGTCCGCGGGCGAGGCGCTGCACAAGGGCAAGGCGTCGATGCTCGGTGCGGCGTCCGGTGCCGTCTCCGGCCTGGTCGCGATCACCCCTGCCTGCGGCTCGGTCGGGCCCATGGGGGCCCTGTTCATCGGCCTGCTGGCCGGCGTTGCGTGCCTGTGGGGTGTCACCGGCCTCAAGCGCCTGCTCGGTGCCGACGATTCGCTCGACGTGTTCGGGGTGCATGGCGTGGGCGGCATGCTCGGTGCCCTGCTGACCGGTGTTTTCACCGACCCACGGTTGGGTGGCACGGGTCCGGAGGGTTTTTCGATCGCGCACCAGTTGCTGGTGCAGGCCGAGGGCGTGCTCATCACCGTCGTCTGGTCGAGCCTGATTGCGCTGTTCGCGTACAAGATCGTGGATCGGCTCGTCGGTTTGCGCGTGAGCGAGGACGAAGAGCGCGAAGGCCTGGACATCCGCTCGCACGGTGAGAGCGCCTACAGCCGCTGACGACCGTCGGCCGCGCGCCGACATCGTGCGGCCCCGTGCAGCGGCGCCGGCTGCGCAGTTCCGCCTGCGTCGTGCTGCTCCGCCGACGTGCTACGCGGCACTGCGCGGCGTGCGTGCCGCGCCGCAAGGTTTTCGTTGTCGCCGGCAGGGCTTTTCGGCGCGCCGCCGGGGCGTGCACAATGCGGGCACGGGAAGCACGCCACCATGCAGTCCTCCGTCCAGCTCGTCAGCGGCCCCTTGCGTTGTGAACTCTGCGCAGCGCTCGGTGCGTCGGTGGCAGGTCTGTGGCATGACGATGTACCGGTGCTGCGCTCCACCGCGTCCGGGCAATCGACCGACGTACGCCAGTCGGGCTGCTATCCGCTGGTCCCCTACTCCAACCGCATCGCCGATGCGCTGCTGTCGTGGCACGGCGCGCTGCACCCGCTGGCGCGCAACTTCGCGCCCGAACCGCACGCCATCCACGGCGTGGGCTGGCAGAGGCCCTGGGAACTGCGCGAGGCCGGCGCGAGCTTCGCACGGATGGCACTCGAACACCGCCCCGACGCCCACTGGCCGTTTGCGTTCTCCTGCGAGCAGGCATTCCGGCTCACGCCCGGGGCGCTGGAGGTGACGCTGCGTGCGACCAACCGTGCCGAGCATGCGGCGCCGATCGGACTGGGCTGGCATCCGTTCTTCGTCAAGCGGCCGGGCAGCCAGATTCGTTTTGCCGCCACCGGTCGCTGGGAGATGGGCGCCGACAAGCTGCCGACCGTGCGCCGCGACGATGCGGGGCTGGCGCAGTGCTGCGACCGTCTGGACGTGGACCACTGCTTCGATGGCTGGGACGGGATCGTGGAACTGCGCGATGCGCAGATGGCGCTGCGCCTGCACGCGAACCTGGATCGCCTGGTGGTGTATACCAACGCGCGCCAGGACTTCATCGCCATCGAGCCGGTCAGTCATGTGAATAATGCACTCACGATGGCCCGGGGCGATGCGCGGCGCCTGGCCGAGTTGGGCGTGCGTTGCCTGCAGCCTGGCGAATCATGGAGCGCGCGCATGCGCATCGAGACAGGATCGACACCATGACATGGAAGACCGTCACGCAGCAGCCCAGCGAACTCGGCGAGTCGCCGTTCTGGCATCCGCAGGAGCGGCTGCTGTATTGGGTGGACATCGCGGGGCGCAAGATCGTGCGCGCCAATCCGGTCACTGGCGCCATGCAGAGCTGGGACATGCCGCTCGAACCGGGCTGCATCGCGCCTGCCGCCAGCGGCGGGTTGGTGGTGGCGCTGCGCGACGGCATCTACCGGGCGCAGCAGTGGGGCGTGGGCCTGCGCCTGTTGCACCGGATCGACCACGACGTGGCCACCACCCGCTTCAACGACGGCAAGGCCGATCCGCTCGGGCGCTTCTGGGCGGGCACCATGTACGAGCCGCGTACCGCGGCGCTGGCCGAACTGCTCGCGCTCGACTGCCGGGACGGACGTGCGCCGCAGGTGCAGCGCATGGTCGGCGGCGCGACGATCGCCAACGGCCTGGCCTGGTCGCCCGACCAGCGCCGCGTCTACTGGGCCGACACGCCGCAGCACTGCATCCGTATCTGGGACTGGGATGCCGAGCGCAACGTGATGAGCGGCGAGCGCGAGTTCTACCGCGTCGCACCCAAGCCGGAGCACTGGCGCAGCGGCATGCCCGGTTACCGCGGCCGCCCGGACGGTGCGGCGGTGGATGCGCAGGGCAACTATTACGTGGCCATGTTCGAAGGCCAGCGCCTGCTCAAGCTCGCGCCCGACGGCAGCGTGCTGCAGGAAATCGAGACGCCGGTGATGTGCCCGACCATGCCGTGCTTCGGCGGCGACGACCTGAAGACCCTGTACTTCACCAGTGCGCGCCATGAGCGCCCGGCGCAGGAGCTCGCGCGCATGCCGCAGTCGGGCTGCGTGTTCTCCACCCGCGTCGAGGTGCCCGGCCTGCCGGTCAACCTGTTTCGGGATTGATGGGGCCGGCGCGCGCTTCGGGGAAGTTCGGGATAGAGGAGCCGGCTCGAGCTCGCGAACGTCCGAGGGGCCTGGTCGGTGCGGTGGTACCCGCGAGGGCCGAGATCGCGTCATGGTGGACGCTGACCGGTCCCGGGGAGCGGGCGCCAGGGTACTAACATCGACGGCATGCAGGCCGTCCTGAACCAGTTCGCCGAGCAGGTGCGCAGCGCCGCGGCGCAGCGCACGCCGCTGCGCATCCGTGGCGGCGGCAGCAAGGATTTCTATGGCCAGGCGCTGACAGGTGCAGTGCTGGAGACGCGTGCGCTGCGTGGCATGACCAACTACGAGCCGAGCGAACTGGTGGTGAGCGTGCTGGCTGGCACGCCGCTGGCCGAGCTCGAGCAGGAACTCGCGGCGCACGCGCAGCACCTGCCGTTCGAGCCGCCGCACTTCGGGCCGGGGGCCACCGTCGGCGGCATGGTCGCCGCCGGCCTGTCCGGCCCGGCGCGCGCGGTCAAGGGTGCCGTGCGCGATTACGTGCTGGGCGTGCAGATGATCGGCGGCCAGGGCCAGGTGCTGCGTTTCGGTGGCCAGGTCATGAAGAACGTGGCCGGCTACGACGTCTCGCGCCTGATGGCCGGATCGATGGGAACGCTGGGCCTGCTCACCGAAGTCTCGCTCAAGGTGCTGCCCCTGGCGGTCGCCGAGGCGACGCTGCGCCTGGAGGCCACGCAGGCCGAGGCATTGCGCCTGCTCAACCGTTGGGCCGGCCGGCCGCTGCCGCTCGATGCCAGTTGCTGGCGGCAGCAGCAGCACGGCCACGGTTTGCTGTGGCTGCGCCTGCGTGGCGCCCAGGCCGCGGTGCGGGCGGCGCGCGAGCAGATCGGTGGCGAAGCGATCGAGCAGCCGCAGGCGCTGGCGTTCTGGCAAGCGCTGCGTGAGCAAGAGGCCGATTTCTTCCGTGGTCCTGCGCACGCCTGCCTGTGGCGCCTGAGTGTGCCGGACACCGCCGCGGTGCTGCCGCTGGCTGCGGAGGATGCGCTGCTCGAATGGGGCGGTGCGCTGCGCTGGGTCTGGGCACCGGCCGCGCAGGCGGCGGCGCTGCGTGCGCAGGCCGCCAATGTTGGTGGCAGCGCGACCCTGTTCCGGCGCGCGGCCGATGATGCGGCGCTCGACGTGCCCGTGTTCCATCCGCTCTCCCCGGCCTTGCAGCAGATCCACCGTGCGCTGAAAGACCAGTTCGATCCGGCCGGCGTGTTCGGCACCGGGCGCATGCCGCTCGGGTAGCAAGGTCTCCTCACAAGCACTTCTCGCATCGCCATGCAGACCCAGCTTGCTCCCGAGTTCCAGCACACGCCCGACGGCGAGACGGCGCTGGCCATCCTGCGCAAGTGCGTGCACTGCGGCTTCTGCAACGCGACATGTCCCACCTACCAGTTGCTGGGTGACGAGCTCGATGGCCCGCGCGGGCGCATCTACCTGATGAAGCAGGTGCTCGAAGGCCACGCGCCGACGCACAAGACGCAGCTGCACCTGGACCGCTGCCTGACCTGCCGCAACTGCGAGACCACCTGCCCGAGCGGCGTGGGCTACGGCCAACTGGTGGACATCGGGCGCAAGGTGGTCGATGCCAGGGTGAAGCGGCCATTGGGTGAGCGTGCGCGACGCTGGCTGCTCGGGCAAGGGCTGCCCTCGCCGCTGTTCGCACCCGCGTTGCGCGTGGGCCAGATGTTGCGGCCGCTGCTGCCCGCCGCCTTGCGCGACAAGGTGCCGGCACGCCGGGGCGCCGGCACATGGCCGACACGCAGCCATGCGCGGCGCGTGCTGCTGCTCGCGGGCTGCGTGCAGCCGGCCATGGCGCCCAACATCGATAGTGCCACCGCCCGCGTGCTCGACGCCGCCGGCATCCAGACCCTCGTCGCGGCCCAGGCCGGCTGCTGCGGGGCGATCCGGTTCCACCTCGACGACCAGGAAGGCGCCAGGCAGCAGATGCGCGCCAACATCGATGCCTGGTGGCCGTTCATCGACGGCACTGGCGCACCGGTGGAGGCGATCGTGATGAACGCATCGGGCTGCGGCGTCACCGTGAAGGACTACGGCCGGCTGCTGGCGCACGATGCGCGCTATGCCGACAAGGCGGCGCGGGTGAGCGCCCTGACGCGTGACCTGAGCGAACTGCTGCCCGACCTGGTGCCCCTGCTGGCCGGGCGTGTCGACCCCGCGCGCCTCGCGCCGGCGCAGGCAAGCGATCGGTCGGCGCAGGCAAAGGGAGGGCCGGCGCAGGTAACGAGTGCGCCGGTGCAACTCGCATTCCACTCCCCGTGTACCCTGCAGCATGGCCAGCAACTGCGCGGCATCGTCGAAGAGCACCTGCGCGCGCTGGGTTTCCACCTGCTGCCACCGGCGGCCGAATCGCACCTGTGCTGCGGCTCGGCCGGAACCTATTCGGTGCTGCAGCGCGAACTCTCGCTGACGCTACGCGAGCGCAAGCTCGGCCACCTGCAGGCAGCGGCGCCGGACGCCATCGTCTCGGCCAATATCGGCTGCATTACCCACCTGCAGGCCGGCACCACGACACCGGTGCGGCACTGGGTGGAAGTGCTCGATGAAGCGCTTGCCAGATGATGCGCAGGGTTTCCTGCGTGGCGTTGCTGCGGTTGAGGACATGCACTGCAAGACTCTCGGTCATGAGGCGACAAGCTTCCGGTCGGGTCAATCCTCTGCCCGGCAAAGCAGGGGCCGGGTTGCGCACGCGTCATAGGCGGGGTGGTGCAGACCTTCCCTATCGCTTGCCTGCTGCCGGTCTGACCTGCTGGCGCTGCGCTGCGCGGCGCAGGCATTCCAGGAACAGCCGGGCGGCCGGCGTCAGGGCGTCGGGGTCGCGCAGCAGCAGCGAAATGCGCAGCGAGGCCAGCGGCTGCGGCAAGGGCAGGTACACCAGCGTGTCGTCCACACCGCCGGCGCCCAGCATGTCGCTCGACATCAGGGCCAACGCATCGGTGCGCCGCAACAGCTTGAGTGCCAGTTGGGTGGAGTGGCAGGCGATCAGGTCGGCCGGGGGTGCGCGGTGCTGGGCGGCATACAGGCGTTGCAGCAGGGCGCGGCCGTAGCCCGCCACCAGCCAGGTGCTCTGCTGCAGCCGTGCGAGCGTGCGGGCCTGCGCCAGCGGGTGTCCGGCGCGCGCCACCACGGACAGCGGCTGCGTCAGCAGCGTCTCGCGCAGCAGGCCATCGTCCTGCGGCGCATCCCATTCGCTGACCACGGCGAAGTCGTAGCCACCGCTGCGCCAGCGTTCGTCGCCGCTGGACCAGGTGATCTCGTGCAGTTCCAGGGCCACACCGGGCCGTCGGGCCCGGAAATCCGTCAGTGCATCGGGCAGCAGTTGGCCGGCCGCCGAACTGAAGGCGATGCACAACTGCCCGCCGGTGCCGTCGCGCAGTTGCACGAGCTCGTCCTGCGTGCGCCGCACCTCGTTGAACAGCCGTTGGCTGCGGCGCAGCAGCGCGGCGCCGATGTCGGTGGGCACCACGCCCTTGACGCTGCGCACGAACAGCGCTGCGCCCACACTGCGTTCGAGTTCGCGCACCGCGTGGGTCACGGCGGGCTGGGTCAGGTTCACGACGCGGGCGGCAGAGCGGATGCTGCCGGACTCGGCCACGGCGCGAAAGATATCGAGCTGGCGCAGGCTCAGGTGCATGGCGGACGGTGGCGGAGGGTTCATGGAAAGAAGGATCAATTCAATTGATCGTTGGCAAAAACATTCTGTCTTTCATTTATAGCCCGAGATTTTTACCATCGGCGCCGCCGTCGCACGGCTTTCCACCCCACTCGAGGAGACTTTGATGAAAACCCCAACCCGCTGGCCCCGAGCCATCGCCGCCCTGTGTCTGGGTATCGCCGCGATCAGCGCCGCCCAGTCCCAGTCCAGACAACCCGTGCGCATCCTGGTGGGCTTCGCCGCTGGCGGCGGCGTCGACGCCACCGCGCGCATTCTGGCCGATGGCATGGGCAAGGCGCTGGACCAGACCTTCGTGGTCGAGAACCGACCCGGCGCCGGCGGCCTGATCGCCGCCCAGGCGCTCAAGGCCGCGCCGGCCGACGGGCTGACGCTGCTGCTGACCAACGACCACACCGTGGCCATCCTGCCGCACACGCTCAAGAATCCGGGCTTCAACACCACGCGCGACTTCGCCCCCGTGGCCCAGGTCACCGACAAGAGCGTGATAGCGCTGGGTGCCCATCCGGGCACCCAGATCACCCAGCTCAAGGACATCGCCGGCTGGGCCCGCCAGCACCCTGGCCAGGCCAACGTCGGCGTCCCGGCGCCGGGCAGCATCCCCGAGTTCGCCGTGGGTCTGCTGGCCAGGACGCTGCAGATCGACGCCACGGGGGCCCCCTACCGCGGCGGCTCGCCGATGGTGACCGATCTCTCGGCCGGCCAGATCCCGTTCGGCATCACCTCCACGACGGAGCTGCTGCCCTTCGCCAAGAGCCAGAAAATACGCCTGCTGGCGGTCTCGGGGCCGGCACGCCACCCCGACCTGCCCGACGTGCCCACCTTCGCCGAGCAGGGCATCAAGGGCCTGGAGCAGCCCAACATGGTCGGCCTCTACGCGCCGGCCGGCACGCCACCCGCCGTGATCGCGCGCTACAGCGAGGCCGTGCGCGCCGTGCTGGCCACGGACAAGGTCAAGGAATACATGGCCACCCAGGGCTCCACACCGCACTACGGCACGCCCGAGGTGCTGGCCCAGGGCATACAGCGCATCTCCGACGCCTGGGGCCCGGTGATCCGCCAGTCCGGCTACAAACCGCAATGAGGCGAGCACCCACGTGATACAGACCACCGACCTCATCACCGTGGGCCCCTGCTTTTCGGCCCACTACGCCGAGGCCCGCGCCAAGTTCATCGCCTCCGCCCAGGCCGTCGGCGCCCGGCTCGAACACCACGAGCTTGACGGACATGCAGGCGCCCAGGGCGAAACCCTCGCCATGGACGTGGCGCTGCTCGGCCCCGCCGACGCGGCTTCGCTGCTGGTGCTGAGCTCGGGCGTGCACGGCGTCGAAGGGTTCTGCGGCTCGGGCTGCCAGGTGGCTCTGCTGCGCGACGAAACGCTGCTGGCCCTGGCCCGGCAGCGCGGCGTGGCCGTGCTGCTGATCCACGCCGTCAACCCCTACGGCTTCTCGCACCTGTGCCGGGTCAACGAAGACAACATCGACCTGAACCGCAACTTCATCGATTTCGCCCAACCCACGCGCAACCCCGCCTAC
>JBDHRZ010000002.1:0-26457 GCA_039807845.1 Rhodoferax sp. | reverse complement strand
GCAGTGGGGGACTACACCGTGCGCAATGGCCCCCTGCACGGGTTCGACGAACTCGCATCCATGGGCCGCACCGTGGACGCGATGGCCGTCGCGATCGAAGGCGACATCTCGCACCGCAAGGCAGTACAGCAGGAACTGGAAGCCGCGCGCAAACTGGCCGAGGATGCGACGCACGCAAAATCGATGTTCCTGGCCAACATGAGCCACGAGATCCGCACCCCGATGAATGCCATATTGGGCATGGCGTACCTGGCGCTCAGGTCCAACCTCACCGCGCGCCAGCATGACTACGTGAGCAAGATCCACGAGGCCGCCGAATCCTTGCTCGGGATCATCAACGACATCCTCGACTTCTCCAAGGTCGAGGCCGGACGCCTCGAACTCGATCAGGGGCGGTTCACGGTGGAGGACGTGGCGGGCCGTGCCCTGTCCTTGTTGCGCCACCGCGCACACGAGCAGGACATCGAACTGCTGTTCGACGTCGACGACCCCCGGGTACTCGGCGACAGCGGCGCCTTGATGGGAGATGCATTGCGCCTGGGCCAGGTGTTGACGAACCTGCTGTCGAACGCGATCAAGTTCACGCACCAAGGCTACGTGAAGCTGGTGATCGAGGTCGAACAGGCGAACGCGCAGGGCGTCACGCTGCAATTCACGGTGCGCGACACAGGAATCGGCATGAACGACGCCGAGACCGCGCGTCTGTTCAAGGAGTTCACGCAGGCCGACGGTTCGACGACCCGGCGCTACGGCGGAACCGGATTGGGCTTGACGATCTCGAAGCGGATCGTCGAATTGATGGACGGTCGCATCTGGGTGGAGAGCGCACCCGGCAAAGGGTCGAGCTTCCATTTCACCGCTCGGTTCGACCTGACCGAACCACCGGCACCACCGGCGACGCCATTGCCGCGTGCAGACGTGATGCGCGTGCTCGTGATCGACGATCACGCGGATGCGCGTGACGCGCTGACCGATCTGCTGGGGGCCCTGGGCGTCGGCACTGCATCAACCGGGACCGTCGACCAGGCGGACGGTGGCGATACCGCACTGGCCATGATCGAGCAGGCCGAGGCGCAGCAGCATCCGTATGACATGCTGCTCATCGACTGGGTGATGCCCAGGCTCGACGGCGCCGGCTTGCTGGCTGCGCTGCAGGAGCGCCACAAGGACGGCACGACACCGCTGCCGGTCATCGTATCGGCCTATGACTCGGACCAGTTGCACAGCACAGCGGACGCGTTCGGCGCGCGCCATTTCCTGCCAAAGCCCGTGTTGCCGCAAGCGCTGCGGGAACTGGTCGAGCGACTGACCGGGGAACGGCCGCCGGCGGACACCGCGACGGATCAGAATGCAGCCGCGCACGACTTGACCGGATTGCGTGTGCTGCTGGCCGAGGACAACCCGATCAATCAGCAACTCGCCGTCGAATTGCTGCAGGCGCGCGGCGCCGAGGTCGATGTCGCAGGCAATGGACAGGAAGCGGTCGATGCCATCAAGGCGCACCGGCCCGACCACTACGACGTCGTCCTGCTCGACCTGCAAATGCCGATCATGGACGGCTACGAAGCCACCCGCCAGTTACGCCTGGACGCTGCCTACGCCAGGCTTCCCCTCATCGCGATGACGGCGCACGCCATGGCCGAGGAACGCGAGCGCTGCAACGCCTTGGGCATGAATGGGCACATCAGCAAACCGATCGATCCGGAGTTGTTGTATGCGACGCTGTCCGGCTATCTCGGTGCCGACACCCGCACGCATGCGGACCCGGCCGCGACGGCGGGTCCATCGGAGATTATCCGGCCCGGCGATGCGCTGCGAAACCTGCCGGAGATACCAGGCCTGGATTGCTCGGCTGGGTTGCGACACGCCGGCGGCAATATCGAGCTCTACACCAACCTGTTGCACCGATTCACGCAGGGATATTGCGACTTCGCGGCGCAGATGCGGACTCTGCTCGACGACCACGCGATGGATGGTGCCGCGCGCCTGACGCACACGCTTCGGGGATTATGTGCAACCCTCGGCGCCACCACCGTCCTGGAGAGCGTGAACCGACTGGACAGTGCACTGAAATTGAATGCACCGGAAATTGTCGATGCCTGTCTCGAAGAGACGGGCACACTGCTGGGTAGACTCATATTGAATATCCGTGCATTCCTCGAGACCGATCCATCGCGCGAGCCAACGATACCAGCGGCAATGCCTGACGCGCCAACAAACGCCTGCGCCGGCGCGATGACAGCAACCGACCCGCAGGCATTGCTCGACACGCTCCTATCCCTCTTGTCGCAAGGTGACAACGACGCGAGGATCTTGTGGCAAACAAATCGCCCGCGCCTTCTATCTGGCCTTGACGCGCAGGCCGCTCAAGCCATCACGGATGCCATAGAGAATTTCGACTTTGATCGCGCGATCGAATTGCTCCGGACCCATCGGACAGGGTGATACGGTGACTGTCGGACCACGGCAAACTGGTGCTCGGCGTCATCGCAAGAGTCGTTGCAATTCCGCAACATGAATGCCGGTGTCGCGTCACTTGGCGGAACTGGGCAGGTCATGCCGCTGAATCACTTGTAAACTTCCCGGCCAAGCGCCCTCACAGCGCAACCACGCGCGCACATGGAACACGTGCACAACAGTCAGCTGTACCTGCGTCACCACGGCGAAAGGACAAAGCCTCCGTGATGTTCGCCGCCTCGGCCCCGTGCGGGCCTGTTCGCCATCAGGATCCAACCGGGTCCATTCGCCCATTCGGTCGAGCGATCGTGGCCGCATCGCTCGCCGTGATCGGGTCGTTTCCCTGCGCACTCGTCGCAGCAGATTATTCCATTTCGGGTTTCGGTACGCTGGGTTTCACCCAATCCGACAAGTCGTTCCACTATCAACGATTCATCGACGATCGCGGAACCCTCAAGCGAGACTCCGTCGCAGGAATCCAGATCGATGCCAGCCTGACCCCGACGATCGGAGCCACGTTGCAGGCACTGGCAGCGCCGTCGACGAAAAGTGACGAGCACTATGAAGGCACCATCGCCTGGGCCTTCATGTCCTGGCGACCATCGAACGAATGGCTGGTGCGGCTGGGCAAACAGCGCATCCCCCTATATCTGTATTCTCAAACGTACAACGTCGGCGTGACCTATGATTTCGCTCGGCTGCCAACCGAGATGTACTCGATATCACCGAGCAACGACTTCACAGGCATATCTGTCGGTAGAACGTGGGAACGGGATAACGGCGACTGGACCATCGATGGCTATTGGGGGAAATCGGATCTGGATGTCCGAATTTGGTCGCGCGATGGCATTCCTCCGTTTCAGCAGCCGGGCGCCACCTACAGGCGGATTGGTATTGAGGGTGGCAGCGTTGTCATCACGCATCGAAGATCGGATGACACGTACAGGATTGGAATCAATCAGGTCTCAGTGTACGAGAGAGGTGTTTCCAGCGGCATTCCAGTCACATTCCCGTTCGTATCAATTTTCCCTGGCGTTGGATATTACCAGGTCAGCTCCGCCCTACCTGGGCCAGGAGTACCAACGATCAATCGCTTCAAACATCGAACAATAGCTTTGGGCGCGGATATCGCGGTTGGCCCTGGATATCGATTGCTTTCTGAACTTGCACGCAGTTTTGTTACCGAAACCGCCTTTTCCACCCAATCGACCCGCGGATATGTGGCGTTGCAGAAAAAGGTAGACCAGTGGGTGCCCTACGTAGCATATGGATTCCTGCGCTCCTCACCTGGCCCACTGAGCCTGTATGGAAACGTGAACGCCAACACGGTGCCGGCATTTGTTCCCAGTGCCGCACAAATCAACGCATCGCAGCGGGCGGGGGCTGATGCACTCATGGTTTACGACCAGCACTCCGTAGCCGTCGGCACCTCCTACGCCCTGTCCCCCACCAGTAAGATCAAGGCGGAATGGATGCGGGTGCGGATCGGGCAGGTTTCGAGCCTCGTCGACGCGCCTCCCGGAAGCAACATCCGCAATCAGAACATCAACGTGATTTCTCTTTCCTACAGCGTGGTGTTCTAGGCAAGACGACCATGGCGGCACTGCGCAAGCGCACTCTGTTCCTGACGCTGCTGCTGGCGGCAGCGGGTGCGCGCGCGGCGGACGGAGTTGTCGTGATCGGGCACCCCAGTGTCAAGCGCCTGGATGGACAGACTGTCGCGCGCATCTACACCGGCCGGGTGATCGAGGTGGACGGTGTGGCTGTTACCGCCGTGAATGCCATTCGTGGCAGCGCAGTCCGGGATCGATTCCTGCAGGTATTCCTGAACCAGGACGAAGACAAGTACACGGCCTACTGGACGGTGCGCCGCTATATCGGCAAGGGTGCGTCTCCGCGCGAGTTGTCCAAGGCCAGCGACATCATCCACTTCGTCACGACGACCCCCGGGGCGATCGGGTATATCCAGGACTCCGACCTGCAACCTGGCCTGAACATATTGCTGCGCTGATCGGCACCGACGGTCGGGCAAGGCAACCCGCGCGCCCGCACCAGGGCGTGCACAATGACCGCATGTCCCCCAGCGCGCACCCGGCCGCAGCGGCCCTGCCCCCACACCTGCAGCCCCTGCTGCAGACGCAGCGCTACCCGGGCGGGGCGCAGCAGGTCGAGCTGATCGAGACCCACATTTCGTGGATATTGCTGGCCGGCGCGCATGTCTACAAGATCAAGAAGCCGCTGCGACTGCCGTTCCTCGATTTCAGCACGCTGGCGCTGCGCAAGCGCAGTTGCGAGGATGAACTGCGCCTGAACCGGCGTTTCGCGCCCGACCTGTATCTGGACGTGCTCGAACTGCGCGACGCGCCCGGCGCGGGGCTGCAGTGGGGCGGCGGCGCCGGCACGGTGGTGGACTACGCGGTACACATGCGCCGCTTCGACGAAGCCGGGCGGCTCGACCATCTGTGCACGCGCGGCGCGCTGAGCGCGGTGCACATGAGCGACCTGGCCGACGCGCTCGTGCGCTTCCACGACACGGCCGCGGTGGCCGCGGCAGGCAGCCGCTTCGGCGCACCGGCCCAGATACTGGCTCCCGCGCTGCAGAATTTCGACGAACTCATGGGCGCGCTGCTCGGCCCCGACACGCAGCAGCGCCTTGCCGCGTTGCGCCGCTGGACGCTGGAGCAGCACCAGGCACTGGCCGGCTTGATGCAGCAACGCCAGGCACAGGGCCGGGTGCGCGAATGCCACGGCGACCTGCACCTGGCCAACATGGTGCTGATCGACGGCCGGGTGCGCTTGTTCGACTGCCTGGAGTTCAGCGAGGACCTGCGCTGGATCGACGTGGCGGCCGAGGTCGCGTTCCCGTGCATCGACCTGCTCGGGCACGGGCAGGGCGGGCTGGCGAACTGGCTGTTCGACGAGGTCTGCAGCCGCAGTGGCGACTACGATGCGGCGCGCCTGCTGCCGTTCTACCTCGTCTACAAGGCCCTGGTGCGCGCCAAGGTGCAAGCGATCCGCGCCATGCAGGCGCAGCGCGGGTGCGAAGATGCGCTGCGCTGGATCGCGCTGGCCGAACAGCGGGTGGCGCAGCGCAGGCCGCACCTGGTGATCACGCACGGCCTGTCGGGTTGCGGCAAGACGGTGGCCTCGAACCGGTTGCTGCAGGACGACGCCCGCGCGCGCACGCTGCGCCTGCGCTCGGATGTGGAACGCAGGCGCCTGTTCGGCCTGGAGCGCAACCAGCGCAGCGGGGCTGCCCTCGACGGCGGCATTTACGACGCAACCGCGCACCAGCGCGTCTACGCGCACCTCGGGGACCTTGCCGGGATGTTGCTGGCGGCGGGCTGGTCTGTCATCGTCGATGCCGCGTTCCTGCGGCGTGCCGAACGGGATGATTTCCGTGCGCTCGCGGCCCGCTGCGACGCCGGCTTCGCGATCCTGGCACCGCAGGCAGAGATCGAGGAGTTGCGCCGGCGCATCAGCGCCCGCCTGGCCGTAGGCACGGATGCCTCGGAGGCCACGCTCGCCGTGCTGGAGCGCCAGTTGCAGTGGATCGAACCGCTGGATGAGGATGAAAGAGGCTTCCTGCTGGACGCCTGAGAACGCCGAATCTGGATGCGATTCCCTGGACTGAAGAAGCCCTCCGGCGAACCGCCCGGTTCCTTGCACGCAAGGCAGTTGCCCTATCGCGCCCCACGACGCGCGCGCGTGCGATGGCCAGGCCGACCGTTTCACGTCAGGGGCGTGCCGGCGATCCCATCGCAAGCCGCAAACGGCAATCCGCTCAGCCCGCGGCAATTCCCCGCGGTGGGGCCACAGCGGCACTGCCCGGCAGCGTGGGGTCGTTGCCGAACAGGCGGCTGCACGCGTTTTCCAGATGGCGTCGCATCGCCAGGCCAGCCGCAGGTCCGTCGCGGCGGCGCAGGGCGTCGACGATGGCCGCGTGTTCAGCCTGCACCAGTTGCTGGCGCTCCAGGCTCTTGGTCAGCGACAGGCTGCGCATCAGGCGCATGCTGGCCAGTATCTGCTCCTGCATCTGTGCGACCGCCGCGGTGAGGAACTGGTTGTGCGATGCGCGCACCATCGCCAGATGGAATTCGAAGTCCTCCTGCGCACCCAGACCGTGCTCGGCGATCACGGCGTCCAGGCGCACGAACATGTCCTGGATCGAAGCCAGGTCGGCCGCGCTGGCCTTGCGCGCGGCCAGTTCGATCGCACCCGACTCGGTCACGATGCGGAACTCGAAACAGCGCTGCACGTCGGAGAGGTTCTCCAGCGAGGCAAAGCGCGCGATGTCGGGGTCGGGGCGGCGCTGCACGATGGTGCCGGAGCCTTGCCGGGTGCGCGCGATGCCGTCGGCGCGCAGGCGTGCCAGCGCTTCGCGCACCGCGGGCCGTGACGCCGCGTACCGTTGCGCCAGCGCAAGTTCGGTCGGCAACTTGTCGCCTTCGCGGTATTCCCCCGCGGTGATCGACGTGAGCACCTCGCGGTAGACGCGCTCCACCACGCCGGTCGGGCCTTCGACCGCCATCGCTGCTGACTTGCCGGTGCCGGCCATGGCTCACAGGCTGCGTTCGAACGCCAGCAGTGCTTCGGCCAGCGCCTTGATCTGTGCAAGGTGCTCGATGGGCGAGCGGCTCAGCAGCGGCAGTTGCGCGCCCATGTCGGCCACGCCGCTGAAGCTGACGGCATCGTGCAGCACGCGGATCAACGACACCGAGTCGCGCAGCGTCTCCAGCGGCAGGAAGCGCGCATGCAGGGCCTGCGCCGCCGCGTCGTCCTTGCGTTGCAGTGCGTGCAGCAGTTGCATGCTGGCCCTGGGCGCGATGCAGCCGCAGCCGGTCGTGAACGAGGCCAGGCCGAAACGGCGCAAGTGAACCGGTGCCGGCCGCTCGCCCATGCCGCTGACGAGGCGCCGCGCCGAGATGCGCTCGACCAGGCGCGTGAGGAACGGATCGTGCGCGGGGTCTTCGCGGATGATCGCGTACTTGACGACCAGCACGCGCCCTTCGTCGACCAGCCGGCCCAGGCGCTCGATGTCCAGGTAGGTTTCGCTCTTGAGGTAGAGCGTGACTGGCATCGCAGCCGCATCCACGAAACGCGCGATGCCGTCGGCCACACCCTCCTCGCTGGTGAAGCCCTGCATCGGCAGCACCATCGCGGTCTGGTAGCCGCTGCCGCGCAGCAGCCGCGCCTGCTCCATCATCTTGCCGAAGTCCGGCCCGATCGCCGGGATGACGCGCGTGTCCGCGCCGCTCGCGCCGGCGAGCAGTTCCAGCATCTGCGCGTATTCGCCGGTGCCGATGTGATACAGGTTGGCGTTGCCGCCATAGAGCAGGATGCGCGGCCCGCCCGCCTCCATGTAGTGGATCAGCTTGCGGTTCTGCGCCGCGTCGATCGAGAGGTCCTGGTGCCGTGCGAGCGGCGGGACCGCGAGCACCGTGGTCGCGAATTCATCGAGTTGCAATGGAGTGGTTTTCATGGCTGAAGCAGGATGTTCATGGGTCGGCGGGGTCAAACGGGAAAATCAGATACATGCATGACAAGTTGAAATACGTCATACAACAAGGCGTTTTACGCATGCTACTCTATTCCAACCGGTGGGTTTTTTTCCGGCAATCAGGGTTTAACCTTAGTTGACAGAGAAAAAGTCGTCTGACAAAGTCATCCCCGGTCCATCTCTTCAGCAGGAACCCCCCATGACACACCCACGCCGCCCGCATTCC
This sequence comes from Rhodoferax sp., assembly GCA_039807845.1. GTDB lineage: Bacteria > Pseudomonadota > Gammaproteobacteria > Burkholderiales > Burkholderiaceae_C > CAISIP01. Next base: position 18,274 of record JBDHRZ010000002.1, on the reverse strand, counting down.
CTCCTCGACACCGACCGCCGCACCGTGCTCAAGGGCTTCGCCGGCGCGGCCGCGCTGGCCAGCTTCGGCGGCAGCGCGCTGGCCCAGCAGGCCAAGGAAGCGCCAGGACTGGCCAAGCTGGTCGCCGACAAGAAGCTCCCCGCGCTGGCGCAGCGCCTGCCGTCCACCCCGATGGTGGTGCAGGTCGAGAAGATCGGCGGTTACGGCGGGGCCTTGCGTCGCGGGCTGCGCGGCAGCGCCGACCACAACGGCATCCTGCGCATGGTCGGCAACCAGGGCCTGGTGCGCTGGAACATGGCGTTCACCGAGGTGCTTCCGTGCGTGGCCGCCAAGTGGGAAGTCAACGCCAACGCCACCGAATTCACCTTCCACCTGCGCCCGGGCATGAAGTGGTCGGACGGCAAGCCCTTCACGGCGGACGACATCCTGTTCTCGATGGAGGACTGCACCTACAACTCCGAACTCTACAAGTCGATCCCGGCGACGATGTCGATCTCAGCCAAACCCGCCAAGCTCACGAAAGTCAACGACAGCACGGTGAAGTTCACCTTTGTAAGCCCTTATGCCTTGTTCCTGGAGCAGCTCGCCACGCCGTTGGGCCAGCACCCGACGCTGTTCCCGAAGCACTATTGCAGCCAGTTCCACCCCAAGTACAACCCCAAGGTCGGCGACCTGGTGAAGGCCGCGAACCTGTCCGATTGGACGGCACTGTTCCGCGCAAAATGCGGCGACATCGAAATTCCCTCGCGCTGGAGCAATCCGGACAAACCCACGCTCGACCCCTGGGTGATCACCGAGCCCTACACCGGGGGCGCCACCCGTGTGGTGATGGAGCGCAACGCCTACTTCTGGCAGGTGGACCAGAACGGTCAGCAACTGCCCTACATCGACCGCCTCACGTTCAGCATCGCACAGGACGTGGAGTCGCTGATGCTCGACGCGCTGTCGGGCAAGCTCGACCTGCAGGACCGCCACATCGATACGCTGCAGAACAAGCCGACGCTGTCGCAGAACACCAAGAAGGGCGACTACCGGCTGGTGGACCTGATCAACGCCGGGTCGCAGCAGTTGCAGATCTACCTGAACCTCACGCACAAGGACCCGAAGATGCGCGAGATGTTCGGCAACAAGCAGTTCCGCGAGGCCCTGTCGCTCGGGATCAACCGCAAGGAAATCATCGAACTCGTCTATCTCGGACAGTCCGAACCCTGGCAGGCCGGCCCGCGGCCCGGCCACCCCTGGTTCAACGAGAAGTTGGCGCGCCAGTTCACCCAGCACGATCCGAAGCAGGCCAACGACATGCTGGACAAGCTCGGCTACACCAAGCGCGACAGCCAGAACTTCCGCCTGCGCCCCGACGGTCAGAAGGTGTTCTTCGCGATCGACGTCATCCCCACCCTCTACCCGGACGCGGTGGACACGCTCGAACTGGTCAAGCGCCACTGGGCCGCGATCGGCGTGGACATCAAGGTCAACACGATCGAGCGCGCGCTCTACTTCACCCGCGGCGACAGCAACGACCACGACGCGGCGGTCTGGCCAGGGCCGGGCGGGCTCGACCCGATGCTCGACCCGCGCGATTATTTTGCCCAGCACACACAGGGCTCGCGCTACGCGATTCCGTGGACCCTGTGGTACGTCTCCGGCGGCAAGGACGGGCAGGAACCGCCCGAGAGCCAGAAGCAGCGCATGAAGCTCTATGACGCGGCGCGCGCCACGGCAGACCTCAAGAAGCGCGGCGAACTGATGAAGCAGGTGTTCGACCTGGCCGCCGACGCCTTCGAGACAATCGGCGTGTGCCTGGCGGTGAATGCGTTCGGCATCTGCAAGAACAACCTGCAGAACGTACCCAAGAGCTATCCTGCCGCCTGGTCCTGGCCCAATCCCGGTCCGGCATTGCCGCAGCAGTTCTTCTTCACGCGCACTTGACCTCGAGCAACGAGACCGCCGGCCTTCGCCTCACGGCGTGGGCCGGCGCGCGTCGGTTTCGTGCGTGAAGCACCAAGGGATCGTGCAGCATGTTGAAATTCATCGTCAAGCGGCTGCTGTGGATGCTGCCGTTCCTGATCGCGATCAGCTTCCTGTCCTTCGTGCTGATCCAGTTGCCGCCGGGCGACTTCGTCACCAGTTACATCGCCACCCTGGCCGCGTCCAACGAAGTGGTGGACCAGAACACCGCCGCGGACCTGCGTGCGCGCTTCGGGCTCGACCAGCCGATGATCGTGCAGTACTGGAAGTGGATTTCGCAGGTCATGCTGCATGGCAACTTCGGCATCAGTTTCGAGTGGCAGCAACCGGTGAGCGAACTGATCTGGGAGCGCATGGCGCTCACGCTGCTGATCACAATGTCCGCGCTGGTGGTGACCTGGGTCGTGGCGCTGCCAGTGGGCGTGTTCTCCGCGGTCAAGAAGTATTCCATCGCCGACTACGTGCTGACCGGCCTGTCCTTCATCGGCCTGGCGATCCCCAGCTTCCTGCTGGCCCTGGTGCTGATGTACGTGGCCGCGGTCGAATTCGGCCAGGACGTGGGCGGTCTGTTCTCGGAGCAGTACATCAACGCGCGCTGGAGCGTGGACAAGACGATCGACCTGCTCAAACATCTATGGGTGCCGGTCGTGATCCTGGCCGTCTCGGGCACCGCGAGCCTGATCCGGGTGATGCGCGCCAACATGCTCGACGAGCTCTACAAGCCCTACGTCACGACGGCACGCGCCAAGGGGCTGTCTGAGTTCACCCTATTGGTCAAGTACCCGGTACGGCTGGCACTCAATCCGTTCATCTCGACGATCGCCTGGCTGCTGCCCAACCTGATTTCGGGCTCGGTCATCGTGGCCATCGTGCTCAACCTGCCGACCGCCGGGCCCTTGCTGCTGCAGTCGCTGATGAGCCAGGACATGTACCTGGCCGGCGCCTTCATCCTGCTGATCTGTCTGCTCACCCTGGTGGGCTCGCTCGTCAGCGACATCCTGCTGGCGCTGGTCGACCCGCGCATCCGCCTCGAATGAACCGCATGAGCAGCACCGCCAATCCTGCACCGACCCTCGCCGAGAACGACACCCCCGCTGTCTCGTCACGGCTCGCCGTGGCCTCGCAATGGCAACTGGTGTGGTGGGCATTCAAGCGCCACCGGCTGGCGATGGTCAGCCTGGTGGTCACCATCATCCTGTACCTGATCGCCATCGTGCCGGGCTTCTTCGGCATCAACGATCCGGTGCAGCAGAACACGCGTTCGGCCTTCCATCCGCCGCAGACGCTGCACTTCATCGACACCTCCGCCGACGGCGGCTGGTCGATCCGGCCCTACGTCCACCCGTACAAGCTCACGCGCGACAAGCAGACGCTGGCAGCGGTCTACCAGGTCGACGACCAGCAGAAGGTCTACCTGCAGCTGTTCGGCCAGGGCTACGAGTACTCGGTGCTCGGCCTGTTCAAGTCGCGCACGCACCTGTTCGCCTCCAGCGACGCGAACCAGCCGATCTTCTTCTTCGGTGCCGACCGGCTCGGCCGCTGCGTGTACAGCCGCATCATGCTCGGAGCCCAGATCTCGTTGTCGGTCGGACTGGTCGGCGTGCTGCTGTCGCTCACGATCGGCATCCTGCTGGGCGGCATCTCCGGCTACTACGGGGGACGCATCGACTTCGTGATCCAGCGTGTGATCGAACTGGTGCTGTCGCTGCCGACGATCCCGATCTGGCTCGCGGCCTCCGCCGCGGTGCCGCACGACTGGCCGGCGACGCTGAACTACTTCATGATCACCCTCATCCTGTCCCTCACCGGCTGGGCGCAACTTGCGCGCGTGGTGCGCGGGCGCTTCCTGAGCCTGCGCACGGAGGAATTCGTCACGGCGGCACGGCTCGACGGAGCGTCCGAGAGCCGCATCATCTTCCGCCACATGCTGCCCAGCTTTGCCAGCCACATCATCGCCTCCGTCTCGCTCGCGATTCCGGCGATGATCCTGGCCGAGACCTCGCTGAGCTTCCTCGGCCTGGGCCTGCAACCGCCCACCATCTCCTGGGGCGTACTGTTGCGCGAGGCGCAGAACATCCGCTCCATCGCCACCGCGCCATGGTTGTTCCTGCCGGGTGCCGCAGTCGTGCTGGCCGTGATCGCGCTCAACTTCCTGGGCGACGGCCTGCGCGACGCCTCCGATCCGTACAACAAATGAGCGCCGATCACACCGAGACCACCCCCGCCGGCAGCGCGCGCACCGGCGCGCTGTTGCAGGTACGCGACCTGCAGACCCATTTTCCGACCCGCACCGGCATCGTGAAGGCAGTGGACGGCGTGTCGTTCGACGTCGAACGGGGCAAGACCCTGTGCGTGGTCGGCGAGAGCGGCAGCGGCAAGAGCGTGACGGCGCGCTCGATCCTGCAGATCGTCGACGAGCCGGGGCGGATCGTCAGCGGCTCGATGCTGCTGCACCGCGCCGACGGCAGCCAGGTCGACCTGGCACGGCTCGACCGGCGCTCGCGCGAGATCCGCGCGGTGCGTGGTGCCGAGATCGCGATGATCTTCCAGGAGCCGATGTCCTCGCTCTCGCCCGTGCACACGGTCGGCAACCAGATCATGGAGGTGCTCGCGCTGCACCTGAAGATGGACAAGGTGCGCGCGCGCGCGCGCTGCGTCGAACTGCTCGGGCAGGTCGAGATCCCGAACCCGGACAAGGCGGTGGACCGCTACACCTTCGAGTTCTCCGGCGGCATGCGCCAGCGCGTGATGATCGCGATGGCGCTCGCCTGCAACCCGGCGCTGCTGATCGCCGACGAGCCGACCACTGCGCTGGACGTGACGACACAGGCCGAGATCCTGGACCTGATGCGCAACCTGCAGAAGAACCACGGCATGGCGGTGATGTTCATCACGCACGACATGGGCGTGGTGGCCGAGATCGCCGATCAGGTGATCGTGATGAACCACGGCAAGGTGGTCGAGACCGGATCGGTGGACGCCATCTTCCACGCGCCGAAGGATCCCTACACGCAGATGCTGATCGGCTCGGTGACCAAGCTCGGGCGCACCGCCGACATCCGCCTGAAGCGCCCGCCGATCGCCAGCAACGTGGAGCCGATCCTGCAGGTGCGCGACCTGCAATTGCACTTTGGCCAGGGCAAGTCGCTGGTCAAGGCCGTCGACGGCGTCTCGCTCCGCCTGCTGCCGGGCGAGTCGCTGGGGATCGTGGGCGAATCGGGCTCGGGCAAGACCACCATGGGGCGCTGTCTGCTGCGTGTCTACGATCCGCATGCCGGCTCGATCGACTATCGGCGCGCAGACGGCTCGACGATAAACCTCGTGCAGAGCGACAAGGCCACGCTCAAGGATTGCCGGCGCGAGATCCGCATGATCTTCCAGGACCCGGTGGGGTCGCTCAACCCGCGCATGACGGTGGCACAGATCGTCGGCGAGCCCCTGCTGGTGAATGGCCTGGCCAAGGGCAAGGCGCTCGACGAGCGCGTTGCCGAACTGCTGCGCGACGTCGGGCTGGAGCCGGCCTGGCGCGAGCGCTACCCGCACGCCTTCTCCGGCGGCCAGCGCCAGCGCATCGGCATCGCGCGTGCACTGGCGCTCAACCCGCGCATCATCGTGGCCGACGAGGCCACCTCGGCGCTGGACGTCTCGGTGCGCGCGCAGGTGCTCGACCTGCTGCTCGGCCTGCAGGACAAGCTCGGGCTGTCGTTCGTCTTCATCAGCCACGACATCGCGGTGATCCGCTATTTCTGCGACCGCGTGGCGGTGATGTACCGCGGCCGGATCGTCGAGACCGGGGACACCGACCAGGTCTGCGATCGGCCCGAGCATCCCTACACGCAGGCACTGCTGTCGGCGATCCCGCGCCCCGATCCGCGCGCGCGCAGCATGCACAAGCGCTTTCGCTACGACCCTTCACAACATCGGGCCGCATGAAAATCACCCGTATCGAAACCTTCCTGATGCACGTCGGTGCACCGGCGCCCAAGTCCTGGGCCTCGGACAACGCGTTCGGTGCGCAAGCTTATTCCCCGGGTATCACCGGCACGCGCAACTGGCTGTTCGTGAAGGTCCACACGGACGAGGGCATCACCGGCATCGGCGAGTGCTCCGGCTGGCCGCGCGTGATCGAGACCGCGGTACAGGACCTCAGTCGCATCCTGGTCGGCGAGGATCCCACGCACATCGAGCGCCTGTGGCAGCGCATGATGTCGGCCATCATGGTGCATGGCATCACCGGCACGGTGGGCGCAGGCGCCATGACCGGCATCGACATGGCGCTGTGGGACATCAAGGGCAAGGCGCTCGGCACCCCGGTGTGGAACCTGCTCGGCGGCAAGGTGCGCGAACGGATCCGCATCTACGCGCACGCCAACACGCCGGAAGTGGCGCTCAGCCTGAAGGCGCGCGGCGTCACGGCGATCAAGTGCGGCGGCGTGTCCGACCCGGTGCGCAAGGTGGCGGCGCTGCGCGAAGCCGTCGGTGACGAGATGGACATCATGATCGACCTGCACGGCCCCCCGTGGCTCACGCCAGGGGACGCGGCCCGGCTGGCGCGCGCACTCGAACCCTACCAATTGCTGTTCATCGAGGACCCGATCGCGCCCGACAACCTCGACGGCTACCAGCGCATCCGCGACGCCGCCCATGTGCCGCTGGCGGCCGGCGAGCGCATGAGCACGATCTTCGGCGAGCGCACCCTGATCGAACGCGATCTGGTGGACGTGGTGCAGCCCGATACCGGGCGTGCCGGCGGCATCACGCAGATGAAGAAGATCGCCGCCATGGCCGAGGCGCACCACATCATGCTCGCACCGCACTCGGGCTCGCTCGGCCCGGTGGCCGAATACGCAGCGCTGCACCTGCTGGCGGCCGTTCCGAACGGCCTGTTCCTGGAACGCATCGAGGACGACTGGGCCGGCCGCGCGCAGACCGTGATCCCGCACCCGGTCGCGGTGGACGGCTTCCTGCGCGTGCCCGACACACCAGGGCTGGGCGTGGACATCGACGAGGCGTTCGTGGCGCGTTTCCCGAGCCAGGCCAACATCTCGTCGCAGGTGTCCGCGTCCTCGGGCTCCTACCTGCCAGGCACGCACGACGAGAACGTCTACGTGCAGACACGGCTGGGGCGCGTGCGCTATTTCAGCGCCAAATGAACGGGGGCTGCCCATGAAGATCGACCGCCTGCGCGCCTACATGTCACGCGACAAGGACCGTCCGCGTGTCATCGTCGCGATGGACACCGACGAGGGCATCACCGGCTGGGGCGAGTGCTACAACCACGGCCCGGACCTGGCCCTGCTGCCGCTGCTCGAATACCTGTCGATCTTTCTCAAAGGCCAGGATCCCCGGCGCATCGGCTATCTGGTCCACTACCTGATGCAGCAGAGCCGCTTCCCCCCGGGCGCGCTCGGGCTGGCGGCGATCTCGGCGCTGGATCACTGCATGTGGGACATCTCGGCCAAGGCACTGGGCGTGCCGGTGTACATGCTGCTGGGAGGCAACGTGCGCGACCGGGTGAAGGTCTACGCCGGCATCTACACCGCACCCGACCCGGAGGCGGCGCGCGACCAGATGGACGCGCTCCACAGCCAGTGGGGCCTGACCGCGTTCAAGCTCAGTCCATACCGGCTCGACATGCACCGGCACCGCTGGGGCGAGGTGGTGCGCGCCAGCGCCGAGTACTTCCGCCAGTTGCGCGAGACGGTGCGCAGCGACTACGAGATCGCGTTCGACGCCCACGCCAAGATCTTCGAGCCCACGCAGGCGATCCAGTTGGGCAATGCGCTCGCCCCCTACGACCCGCTGTTCTTCGAGGAGCCGATCCGCCCGGAAAACTTCGAGGCCTGGGGCGAGCTCAAGCGCGGCCTGCAGTGCACGCTCGCCACCGGCGAATCGCTCTACAGCCGCTTCGAAGTGCTGCGTCTGCTGCAACTGCGCGGTGCCGACATCATCCAGCCCGACATCTGCGTGGTCGGCGGCGTGCTGGAGATGTGCAAGATTGCCACCATCGCCGAGGCGCACTTCGTCACGATCGCGCCGCACAACCCGATGGGGCCGCTCGCCACCGCGATCAACCTGCACTTCAGCGCGGCGCAGACCAACTTCCGCATCCTGGAGTACCGACTGCCGCACGGGCCGGGCTATGTATTCGGCACCGGCAACCCGGCGGACGCGGCACCCTCGGCAGCGCCCGAGGGTGCGCACTACGTGAAGGATCCCTACCTGCCGAAGGACGGCTACCTGGAACTGCGCCCCGACCGGCCGGGCTGGGGCGTGGAGATGGACGAAGCCTTGCTCGGCACCGAGCAATACATCCACTGGCAGCGCAAGGTGCCGGTGAAACCCGACGGATCGACCAGCTACGCCTGAAACCGGACGGCGTGCCTCCACGCAGGCTGCAGGCGTGACTGCAACGCGCGCTCAGAAGCGCGGTCGGCGGTCGTCGAAGTCGGGCCGGTACTTGCGCATTTCCCTGGCGTCGTCGCGCACCCGGATGCCGCATTCGAGGTAGTTCCGGTGCAGCCGGGCGAGCTGCGCGCGGTCCAGCGTCACGCCCAGCCCCGGTCCCTCGGGCGGCGCAAGCCGGCCATCGCGGATCTGCAGCTTGCCGCCTGCGATCACTTCGTCGACCTGCCACGGGTAGTGCGTGTCGCAGGCGTAGCGCAAGTTTGGAATCGTCACGCCGACGTGCGTCATCGCCGCCAGGCTGATGCCCAGGTGCGAATTCGAATGCATCGAAATCCCGATGCCGAAACTGCGCCCGATGGTCGCGAGCTGCTGCGTCGCGCGCAGGCCCCCCCAGTAATGGTGGTCCGACAGGATCACCTGCACCGCGCCCAGCCGCACCGTCTCGGCGAGATGCCCGAAGGCGATCGTGACCATGTTGGTGGCCAGCGGCATGCCGCCGGCAAGGCGCGCCACCTCGCCCATCTCCTGCAGGGTCGAGACCGGGTCTTCCAGGTATTCGAGCAGTCCGTCGGCGGCCAGCGCCGGCAGCACGCGTCGGGTCGTCGCCACCGTCCAGCCGCCATTGGGATCGATGCGCAGCGGCAGGCCGGGAAACGCCGCACGCAAGGCGCGCAGGGTCTCGATCTCGAACGCAGGCTCGAACACGCCGGCCTTGAGCTTGATGGAGCCAAATCCGTATTGCGCGATCATGCGCCGCGCCTGCTCGACCATCTGCGCGGGCGTGAGCGCCTCGCCCCAGTCGTCATGGTCGTCGTGCTCCATGCCCTGGTGGCGCGCGAACTTGTAGAACAGGTAGGCGCTGTACGGCACCGCAGGCCGGAGCGCACCACCCAGCAGCTGGTAGAGCGGCCGCTGCAGGACTTGCGCCTGCAGGTCCAGCATGGCGACCTCGAACGCCGCCACCACGGTGGCGCGCGCCTTGTCGCCGCGCGCCGGGAACGGCGCCCCGGGATCGGGGTCGCCGGCGGCGCTTGCGTACACGATCCGGATCAACGCATTGGTGTCGAACACGTCGAGCCCGACCAGTTGCGGTGCCACCCGCGCGAGGTCGGTGAGCGTCTGCAGGTCGCCATAGCTCTCGCCCAGCCCGATGCGGCCGTCGTCGGTCTCGACCTCGATGATGCTGCGCAGCGCCCAGGGCTCGTGCACCCCGGCCACGTTGAGCAGCGGCGGATCGCGAAACGCGATCGGCGTCACGCGCACGGCGGCGATGGTGGTACGGGCGGTAGTGGTCATGGACGCTGCCTTCGCAAGGAGAATTCGATTGCGCCGGAGAGCGACTCGCCGGGCGCCAGCCAGCGCGTGCCGGTGCCGGCCACACCGCGCGCCGCGAGGTTGAACCCGTCGGCCACATGGCTGGCCGGCTCCAGGCACAGGTAGGCCAGCGAATCCGGGCGATGCACGACCAGGTGATCGAACACCGGATCGGCCCTGAGCGCGAGCACCCGGCCGCCGGGCAGCTCGATCGACGCCCGGCCGCCCCATCCGCTCACGTAGTCGGTCAGGCCCCCAGGGCGCAGGGCGCGCGGCGGGACATGGTTTTCATGCGCCATCGGTGCGCGCGCAAACAGGGCGAGGAAGTCGGAGGTCGGCGGCCACACGGTCCCGGCGTGATAGCCGATGCGGGCCTGCGGTTCGTGCACGAAATACGGATGCAGGCCGATGCCGGCCGGCATCGTGCGCTCGTCCGCATTGGTGATTGCGATCGACACCCTCAGGGCCGAGGGTGAGAGCTGCAGCTCCTGGCGCGCGCTGTAGCGCCAGGGCCAGGCAGCGCAGCGCGCCGACTCCAGCACCATGACGGCGCGATCCGGTTGCTGCTCCACCACCCGCCAGGGCAGGGTGTGTGCGTTGCCATGGAGCGTATGCGGTGCGGCATCCGGGTGCGGCACGAGTTCCACCTCGACCCCGTCGACCCGCACGCATGCCTGCGCGACGCGATTGGAATACGGCAGCAGGGGGTAGATGCCGCCCTTGCCCCAGCGCAGCGGATCGAAGAAATCCTCCGGATACGGATGCAGCACCTCGACGGCCGATTCGCCCGCGCCCGTGGCAAGAAGCAGTGCGCTCACGCGCCCGCCGAATTCCGGCAACAGGCGTGCGCGCGCCACCCCGGCCTGCAGCACGACCACCGTGCTCACGACTGGCCCCTGCGGCGCGTGCGCCGGCTGCCATGGTGGCAATGCACGGGACTCGCGGTGCAAAGCGCCCTGCGCGCTGGCCCCTGCATGGTGCCGCCCGCCGGCGTATCCATGAGACGCATGCCCGAACGATCAGTGTTCATGAGTTGTGTGCGCTGTCTGCGCTGCTTGGGGTGTCTGCGTGGCTTGCGAGTGGCCGACCACGGCTCTTCAGGTCACCGGCGCCGGATTGAACAATACCAGTGCGTTGTGCAGCTTCCAGTGCTCGGCCCAGGTCTTGCGGCCACTGGCCACCGAGAGCAGCAACCGGAACAGTTCCCAGCCCGCCTGCTCGATCGTCAGCTCGCCGCTGGCGATGCGACCGGCGTCCAGGTCCATCAGGTCGTGCCAGCGCCGCGCCAGCTCGCTGCGCGTGGCGACCTTGATGACCGGCACCTCGGCCAGCCCGTAGGGCGTGCCGCGGCCGGTGGTGAACACGTGCAGGTTCATGCCGGCGGCGAGCTGCAGCGTGCCGCAGATGAAGTCGCTCGCCGGTGTCGCCGCGTACAGCAGCCCCTTCTGCCGTGCCCGCTCTCCCGGCGGCACGACGCCCATGATCGGCGCGCTGCCGGACTTGGCGATCGAGCCCATCGCCTTCTCGACGATATTGGACAGGCCACCGGCCTTGTTGCCCGGTGTGGTGTTCGCGCTGCGGTCGACCGCGCCGCGGCCGAGGTAGCGGTCGTACCAGTCCATCTCGCGCACCAGCGCCTGCGCCACCTCCACGCTGGTGGCACGCGCGGTGAGCTGGGCGATGCCGTCGCGCACCTCGGTGGTCTCGGAGAACATCACGGTGGCGCCCGCGCGCACCAGCAGGTCGGCGGCGAAGCCGACCGCCGGATTGGCGGTGACGCCGGAGAACGCGTCGCTGCCGCCGCACTGCACGCCGACCACGAGGTCGGAGGCGGGGCAGGTCTGGCGCCGGCGCCGGTCGAGCCGCTCCAGGTGAACCCTCGCCTGGCGCAGGATCGAGTCGACCATGGACTGGAAGCCGACATGTCCGGCGTCCTGCAGGCAGACCACGTCGAGCGCTGCCGCGTCCTGGTCGCGCTGGTCGACGATCGGGATCACGCCCGGCGGCAGCAGGCGCTCGGGCTGCAGCTTCTCGCAGCCCAGGCTGACCACCATCAGCTCGCCACCGAAATTCGGATTCAGGCTGATGTTGCGCAAGGTGCGGATCGGGATCTCCGCACCCGGCGCGTCGATCGCCACGCCGCAGCCGTAACCGTGTTCGAGCGCGACCACGTCGTCGACGTTTGGATACGAAGGCAGCAATTCATCCCGGATGCGGCGCACCGCATGCTCGACCACGCCGGCGACGCATTGCACCGTGGTCGTGATCGCCAACATGTTGCGCGTACCGACCGAACCATCGGCGTTGCGATACCCCTCGAAGGTATGACCCTCCAGCGCCGGCAACGGCAGTGCCGTCGCGGTGGCCATCGGCAGGCCGTCGAGCGCACGCGCCTGCGGCAGCTGCAGCAGCCGCTCGTGCACCCAGCTGCCGGCCGGGATGTCGCACAGCGCGATGCCGATCACCACGCCGTAGCGGCGCACCGGGGCGCCGGCTGCAATGTCGACCAGGCTCACCTTGTGCGCCTGCGGCACATGCTCGCGCAGCACCAGGCCATCGTCGAATCGGGTGCCCGCGGGGAGCCCGCCGTCGTTGGCCACGATGGCCACGTTGTCGGCCGCATGCATGACGATGCGCAGCGGCGCCGCGCTGCCGGGCTCCGTCATGGCAGTCTTACTGCGGACCCAGCGCCTTGATCAGGGCGGCGAGTTGCTCCACCTCGTCGGCCTTCAGGTCGGTCAGCGGCGGACGCACCGGCCCGGCATCGTGGCCGACGATGCGCGCGCCCGCCTTGACGATGCTCACGGCATAACCCGGCACCCGGTTGCGGATCGCCAGATAGGGCAGGAAGAAATTCTTCAGCAGTCGGTGTTGCGTCGCCAGGTCGTCGCTCGCCACCGCCGAGTAGAACTCCATCGCGGTCTTCGGAATGAAGTTGAACACCGCCGAGGAATACACCGGTGTGCCGAGCGCCTTGTAGGCCGCGGCGTAGACCTCGGCGGTGGGCAGGCCGCCGACGTAGGCGAAGCGCTCCCCCATGCGCTGGTAGATCGCCACCATGGTCTCGATCTCGCCGATGCCATCCTTGAAGCCGATCAGGTTCGGGCAGCGCTCGGCCAGGATGGCCAGCGACTGCGGCGTGAGCTTGCAGACGTTGCGGTTGTAGACGATGACGCCGAAACGCACGCTGCGGCAGACCGCCTCCACGTGCGCGATCAGGCCTTCCTGGCCGGCTTCGGTCAGATAGTGCGGCAGCAGCAGGATGCCGTCGGCACCCTGGCGCTCGGCCTCCTGCGCGCAGGCGATCGCGAACCGGGTCGGGCCACCGGCGCCGGCGATGATCGCCGTCTTGCCGCGGCAGGTTTCGACCGCGATCTTGATGATGGCGGGATATTCGTCGCCCGTGAGCGAGAAGAACTCGCCCGTGCCTCCGGCGGCGAACAGGCCGGTAGCGCCATAGGGTATCAACCACTCGAGCCGTTCGCGGTACGTGCCGGGCCGAAAGTCACCGTTGGCATCGAAATCGGTGAGCGGGAAGGACAGCAGTCCGGAGCCGATGGCGGACTTGAGTTCCTGGGGGTTCATGATGGGTGGGCTTTCAATGGATCGCTGTGTCGTGCGTGCAAACGGCACGACGCAGGCAGAGGCAGGCGCACATCAGGCACCCGTGGCAGGAAAACGGGAGAAGCGCGGTTCGGGACGACCTTGCACACCGACCTCGATGGCAAACACCGCGCCGCACAGACCGTCCGGGACGCCACCCGGACAGATGGACGTCACCAGCAGGGTCTCGAGCCGGGCGCCGCCGAAGGCGCACATCGAGGGTTTGGCCACCGGCACCGACACCGAAGACAGCACCCTGCCCTGCGGATCGACGCGCAGCACCAGGCCGGCATCATTGGCACAGATCCAGTAGCACCCCTGGCTGTCCACTGCGGCACCGTCCGGGCGCCCGGGCAGCGGATTCATGTCGAGGAACAGGCGCCCCGCACCGATGCGTCCACTGGCCAGATCGAAGTCGAACGCCCAGATCTTCTGCACGCTGGGGTGCGAATCGGAGAAATACATGGTCCTGGCGTCCGGGCTGAAGGCCAGCCCGTTGGGCGTGACCAGCCCAGTGTGCAACGGTTCGCTCAACCCGCGCTCGTCGAGGCAATGCCAGGCACCCACCGGCGCAGCGAGCGCCATGTCCATGCACATGGTGCTGATCCAGAAGCGGCCGCTGGCGTCGCAGCGCCCGTCGTTGAAGCGCATGTTCGGCCGCGGATGCGTGATGCTCGCGAGGCGCGTGGCTTCGAGCGCAGGGGCGTCACGCAGGCGCAGCGCAAAGACTCCGGTTTCCATCGCGGCCACCACCACGCCGCCGTGCGCCAGCGCGATGCAGCCGGTGCGCTCCGGGGTGTTCCAGCTCTGCTGCCGGCCACTGGCCCAGTCGAGCCGATGCAGGCGACGTCCTTCGATGTCGACCCAGTACAGGGACTGCGACGCCGGGTCCCAGACCGGCGATTCCCCCACCTTGTCACGGCTTCCGGAAACCACCCGGGCGCCGGAGCCTGGTGCTGCGCCCGTCATTCGAACGGCCCCATGGTGACGAACACACCGCCCTGGAACTGCACGGCCGGATCCGCCAGATCGGGCGCCTTGGTGCGCGCATGCACCGCGTCACGGAACCGGTCGGCGCTATCTTGCGGGACGTACCCGATGTGGCGTGCGCCGGTGTTGTCCCACCAGCTCACGGCGTTGTTGGACATGCCGTAGATGACGCTCCAGCCCAGCACGGGCGTCGTCAGGCACGCGGTGATGAGGCGATACAGGTCGTCGTAACTCAGCCAGGTGGCGAGCATGCGCCGATCCGCGGGCTCGGGAAAGGACGAACCGATGCGGATGCATGCGGTCTCGATTCCATGACGATCGAAATGAAAGCGCGCGACGTCCTCGCCAAAGGCCTTGCTCAGGCCGTAGTAACCGTCCGGGCGATGCGCACAGTCCACGCCGATCGTCTGCGACTGGCGGTAGTACCCGGTCACGTGGTTGGAACTGGCGAACACGATGCGACGCACGCCGTGCCGCCGCGCGGCCTCGTAGAGGTTGACGATGCCGACGATGTTGGCCGCCAGGATCGGGTCGAACGGGCCCTCGGTCGCCACGCCGCCGAAGTGCACGATCGCATTCGCCCCGTGCACCATCGCATCCACGGCCCTGGCGTCGGCCAGATCGGCGAGCATGATCTCCTCACCAGCCTGCGCTGCGCCGACTGTGAGCCGGTCGGACAACCGCAGATGCGTGCAATTGGCCTTCAGGCGAGGTCGCATTTCGCGTCCGAGGCGGCCGGCAGCGCCGGTCATCAGGATTCGCGCATGGCTGGGGATCGTCATTCGGTGGCCTCTCCAGGGAATCGTTTCGCAATGTTTGGTACGTTTGGCGGGCCGCCAGATGGCCCGATGCGCGACACATTGCCTCCCGCAGTCTGGAAAAACCGCGGCAGGTTTGCTACAGTCACACGCCAGTTGTCAGTCATACGTTGTCTGACAACGCGGAATTGTCGATACCCGCCCCTCGACTGTCAAGCTCGCCTGACCTTGCACCCGCACACCCATCTGCCGCAATCGACCATGCCGCACATCCTCACGCCCCAGGCCGCCGGGCCGCGACGGCGTCCGCGCGGCCTGGTGACGGAAATCGTCGCCGCGCTCGAAAACGAAGTGCGCAGCGGCCAATTGCCGGTAGGCGGCAAGTTGCCCACCGAGGCCGAGATCATGGCGCGCTTCGACGTCAGCCGCACCGTGGTTCGCGAAGCGCTGTCGCGCCTGCAGGCCGCGGGCCTGGTGGACACGCGCCACGGGGTCGGAACCTTCGTCAGCCCGCCAGAGGCCGCCGCCAACTTCCGCATCGCCAGCCAGGACATCGCCACCGTTGCCGACGTGATCGCGGTGCTGGAACTGCGCATCAGCCTGGAATCCGAAGCGGCCGGCCTGGCAGCACAGCGGCGCACCGAGGCGCAGCTGGCTGCGCTGCAGGCGGCACTGGACGGCTTCCAGGCCTCGATTGCGCAGGACTCCGACGCCGCTGCGGCCGACTTCCAGTTCCACGTGGAAGTCGCCCGTGCCACCGGCAACCGCCACTTCGCCGAACTGATGACCTACCTCGGCTCGATGATCATCCCGCGCACCCGCGTCAACACACCGCAGCAGGCACCCGAAGGCCGGCTCGCATACCTGCAACGGGTGCACGAGGAACACAAGGCCATCCTGGCGGCGATCCGCGATCGGGACACCGAGGCAGCGCGCAGCGCGATGCGCACCCACCTGGGCAACAGCCGCGAGCGGCTCCAGCGCGGCCACCACCCGGGCGGTTGACGCGCATCCACCGCGATTGCAATGCGGTCACTCACGCTGCGCAGATGGTCGAACCCGAAGCGTCCCACGCCGACACCGGAAACGGCCCACAGACCCCGCCACACCCCGGCCCGGCCAGTCGACAGTCAGCGGCTCAACCTGAACACCGCCGTCGAAGCCAGCAGGTTGGGCAGCATGCGGATCTCGCGTCCATCCTGCAGACCGAAACTGTCCTGGATGCGCAACCCGTTGCGCCGCGCGAGGATCTCGAAGTCGGCGTAGGTGCCCACGCGGATGTTCGGCGTGTCGTACCACTGGTAGGGCAGCCGGCGCGTCACCGGCATGCGCCCGCGCGCCACGCTGAAGCGGTTCGGCCAGTGTGCGAAATTGGGAAACGCGACCACGCCGATGCGCCCGACGCGCGCCGTCTCCTGCAATGCCACCTCCGTATTGCGCAGGTGCTGCAGGGTGTCGATCTGCAGCACCACGTCGAAGCTCGCATCGTCGAAGATCGTCAGCCCCTCGTCGAGATTGAGCTGGATCACGTTGACTCCGCGTCGCACGCAGGCCAGCACGTTCGCGTCGTCGATCTCGATACCGTAGCCGCTGCATCCGCGCACGGTCTGCAGGTGTGCAAGCAGCGCGCCGTCGCCGCAACCCAGGTCGAGCACCCGCGCGCCCTGCGGCACGAGGCGCGCCACCGCGTCCATGATCGCGCGATCGCTCATGCTTGTGCCTCGCCAGTGCTGCCGAGTTCGATGCGCTCGAAATACGAACGCACGAGGGCGGTGTAGCGCGGATCGTCGAGCAGGAACGCGTCGTGTCCGTGCGGTGCGTCGATCTCGGCGTAGCTCACGTCGCGACGGTTGTCCAGCAACGCCTTCACGATCTCGCGGCTGCGCGCCGGCGCAAAGCGCCAGTCGGTGGTGAAACTCACCAGCAGGAAGCGCGCCCGGGCGCATGCCAAGGCCTGACTGAGGTTGCCATCATGGGCGCTCGCCGGGTCGAAATAGTCCAGCGCACGGGTGATCAGCAGATAGGTGTTGGCATCGAAATACTCGGCAAA
Organism: Rhodoferax sp.; assembly: GCA_039807845.1. Lineage (GTDB taxonomy): Bacteria > Pseudomonadota > Gammaproteobacteria > Burkholderiales > Burkholderiaceae_C > CAISIP01. The sequence continues at coordinate 1,183 of JBDHRZ010000002.1, read as the reverse complement.
CTTGTCTCCCTGGTAGCGCAGATAGCTTTCGATCTGGAACTCCACCTCCTGGGTGCTGTAGCGAAACGACGCGGCCTGCGCTCGACCGTCGACTTCGGAAAGCAGGGCCTCGCGCAGGGCGCGACCGAACTTGGCGTTCATCACGTCGTCGCTCAGGTAGGTGATGTGCCCGATCATGCGGGCGATGCGCAGGCCGCGCTTGGGCGGGCTCGCGGGGCGGCCATCCTCGCCGTAATAGTGGCCGCCGTTGAAGTCCGGATCGGTCACGATTGCCCGTCGCGCCACCTCGTTGAATGCGATGTTCTCCGCCGTCAGGTTCGGCGCGCTGGCGATCACCACCGCGTGCCGCACCCGCTGCGGATATTGCAGGGCCCAGCTCAGCGCCTGCATGCCGCCCAGGCTGCCGCCCATCACGGCGGCGAGCGACTCGATGCCCAGCGCATCGAGCAGGCGCGCCTGCGCGTCGACCCAGTCCTCCACCGTCACGACAGGGAAGTCGGAGCCGTAGATGCGCCCGGTCTGCGGATTCACGTGCATCGGGCCGGTGGAGCCGAAGCACGAGCCCAGGTTGTTCACGCCGATGACGAAGAAGCGGTTCGTGTCGACCGGCTTGCCCGGCCCGATCATGTTGTCCCACCAGCCTTCGGATTTCTCCTGCCCCGCGTATCGACCGGCCACATGGTGCGACGCGTTCAGCGCGTGGGCGACCAGCACGGCGTTGGAGCGCTCGGCATTGAGCAACCCATAGGTCTCGTAGCAAAGGTCGTAGGCCTGGATCGATCCGCCACTGCGCAACGGCAGCGGGTCGGCGAAATGGCGCGTGGACGGCGAAACAAGCATTCAACAATTCCCGCAGCGCTGAAGGCGGGGCCGGAATCGGTGTGCCGTCTTTAGCTGATTTTCGGGGCTCCAGGACCCCGGTGCCCGCAAGCTGTAGCAAATCGGCACGAGACCCGAGTATAGGCGGCCGGCACCGGCAGCTTGGCACCTGCCGCCGTATGCCGCGCGCGACAGGAGACGGCCGGACCGAACGATAAGTAACAAATTATTTGCATTCTTGCGAAGTTGGCGCATAATCCGCCCCGCATCGCTGAAACCTCGGCGCTGCGAGTATGCGGTGATTAGTCAGTTTTTGCGTCTGCCTTCGTCCTCACTGGTTTGTTGATTGCGCTGATCGGACTCC
>JBDHRZ010000001.1:0-26626 GCA_039807845.1 Rhodoferax sp. | reverse complement strand
CCAGCGGCGGCAGCACGACCTTGCCGGCCTTGTGGCCCTTGCCGACGACCCGGATCCACGTGTCGCCGCGCGCGTCCGAGTCGATCGCGCCCAGTCGCGCGCCCACGAGCTCGCTGATTCGCAGGCCCGTGGCGTAGGCAAAGTCCATCAGGAAGCGCAGCCGCTGCGCTGCCGGCTTGCTCCAGCCGTAGGACCACTCCAGGCCTTCGGCGACGACCCGGACGAGCTTCCACTCGTGCTCGGTGAAGGCGTGAGACGTGTCGAGTTGCGCCGGCCGCCCGCCTCGCACCTTGACGCCGGCGAACGGGTTGGCCAGCACGTAGCGCTGCTCGATGAGCCAACGGTACAGGGCGTTGAGTACAGACAGCGCATAGGCTGCCGAGCGCGCCGACAGGTCGCCAGCGAAGGGGCGCCACGCAGGCGACGACCGCGGCTGCGGTGGGCCGACCCAGCGTGCGCGAGGGCTCGGATGACGCAGGAAGGCGCGGTAGGCAATGGCTTCCTCGGTGGTCAGCGACGACAAAGCACGCCCGCGCTCGACGATCGCCCACAGGATCAGCCGCTCGGCCTCCTTGCGGTAGGCCCGCTGGGTCGCCGCCGACTCGTGCAGCGACAGCCAGGCGTTCACGGCCTGGCTGTCGTTGCAGGCGTCGAGCGCACAGCTGGCCCGCGGCGCTCGGAAGGTACCCCGGGAGCCATCGACGTCTACGGGGATGACCAGTCGCTCCCAGGGGACCAGTTCCTGCGCCTGGTTCACTGTGATCAGCGCGCGAGCGCGTTCGGTCAGCGCAGGATGTTGGGCAAAGAACGCCTCGATGTGACGGGCACCTGCCGGACCGAGCCCCGCGATGCCTGCCCACCACCGCTGGCGCCTGGGCACGCGCAGGGACAGGTCGGCCAGCGTGCGGATGCCCGCCGCGTGCAACACGCCAACGAGCCGCAGAGGTAGCCAGCGCTCGACGGCGTCGCCAAGGAGAGGCTGCGGAGTGGGCATCCCGCGCAACGTCTCGATGGCGGCAGCGCCGGCCTTGACGAGTTTCCGGTCGAGTGGACTGGCCGCCGACAAAGTGGCGGCCAGGTCTGCACGCGCGCGGCTCGTCGCGAAGGCCATCAGCTGGCGCTTCACCCTCCCGATCACCGAGCGCGCCGATGCGCCGGCAGCCCGGCGATCGACCAGATAGCGATCCACGGCGGCGCGGCTGGGCACACCTTGAAGCCAGGCGCGGAAGGCGGCCAGCGAAGCCTCGTCCGGCCACGATGGTTCTGTGGGCGAGCCCGACGTCGCTGACAGCGCGATTTCCATGCATACCAGTTTAGACCTTCGGCATGTCTACCAAGTTAATGTTGTTTATCTTGGCAGCGTTGCGAAACTTCGAGTTTTCCGATGGGTTGGCCTCTCAACACTGTTGAGAGTCTTGGCAGTTTCAGCGTCGGGCGCTATGGCGCGCCACTGTGGTTGGAAGGCCGCCTGCGCTTGACCGCCGGCCAGTCAGGTGAAGCCCCGGATGAGGTACCAGGAAGCTGCCGCTCGCGGGGACCAGCTATCGGCCACAAGGCGTCCTTCCCGGCGACCTCGTAAATCGTGCCTCGGCGTACCTACGAACGGCAGGTTTCCGGTGAGGAATCTGAACCTCGGCGTGGCTCTACCCGGCCGCCGGTCATCGGCGAACGGCGGCTTCCTGGCATCCCGACGCGATCGCAGACCGATCACCCGAGCCGGGGACCGTTGACGCTGTTCAGTTCCCGTTGAGCAACCGATCGAGCTCTTCCCGGTTGAACTCGGCTTCGATGCGAGCCGGGTCGAGCTGGCGGCGCAGCTCGGCGAGCTCATGGAGCGCACCGTCGATCTGGCTCTTCAGCTGCTCGCGCGCGAAGGTCACGAACTCGACGTTGGACAGACTCGCGGCCTCCCTCAGCTCCTTCGGCCAGTCGATCGACATGCTCTCGAGCGGGTAGCTCGCCTTGTCGACCAGCCCAGGCACCGATTCGGCAAGCGCATCGATCTCATCATCGACCCTGGCGGCAGCTCCACGCCATTCTACGTTGTCGATCGCCTGCCGGAACATGTACTTGGCGGTCAAGGTCTCCAGTGTGTCGTTTGTCAACGGTGCCGTGAACACGCCGGCGAACCTGCTCGCGAATTGGTCCGCCATCTCGCGCATGGTCCGCCAGTGGCGGTCGATGGCGGCGAAGACCCGGGTGTTGAATTCCGCGGCGTCGTCGCGCTGCGCGCCGACGGCACCATAGGCCCACTCATTCAGGAACCGCTTCGCTTCATCGTGGGTGATCTGCGCCGTCGTCAGGTTGTTGTTCTTCTCGTACTCGGCCACCTGGGTGCGCGTGCTCTTGAACATCGTGAGCACGCCGCCCTTTTCGATGCTCATCAAACGCTGGTACTCGCTGGCCAGCGCCCGGTAACCGCCGCTGAACGCGGCGAGCTTCCCGACATAGATCTGGACGTATGGCGCCAGGTCATCGAACACCTTGTCGGCGTTGCCCGGCAGCTTTTCCTTGATGGCCGCGACGGCGAGCTTCAGGATGCCTTCGCCGATGTCGGTGGCTTTGTCGTCGATCTTCGCCCGCACGGCATTCCTGATCTGCTCGGCCTTCTCCTTCATCCAGTCCTGGAGGCGGTCTGCGTATTCGGAAACGATCGCCCGGTGCTGGGCTTCGAGGTCGCGGATCAGATCCTGCAACAGGCGGTCGAGCTGCTGCACCTGCCCGGCCTGCTCGGTCACCAGGCTGCCGTTTGCCGACAGCAGGTCGTTCCAGTTGGTCTGCAGGTCGGCGATCATCCTCGCGAGCACGCCCTGGTACCGGAGCAGGTCCTCGACGTACTGCGGCGTCCTCGCGCCGCCCAGGCCTTTGAAGAAGGCTCGTTCGTGTTCGACGACCATGAACCAGAACATCTGCAGCGGCGCGGGCATCAGAAGGTCCTTGGCGCAGTCGCCGAAGTGCCGGTCGAGCTCGGCACGGGCCCTGTCGGCGCGCTCGAGCCAGCGCGCCTGGGTGCCGGTCGCACCGACCGAGAGCTCGTCGATCAACGCCACGAGGTCGTCGAGCGCGGCATTCCTGAGCTCTGCGTAACTCACCAGGGCCTTGGCGATCGTGGCGTGCCGCGGGTCGTCTGCCGGCATCGCGGCGGCGAGTTGGGTGCGAAGCTCTTCGAGCCGCCTGTCGAAGGCCACGTCAGATTCCCTGGCGCGTCGCGATGCGCCACGGGCCGGCGTCTCGACGCTGCAGGGCCCAGATTCGATGGACGCTCACGCTGTTGAAGGCGCGGTACTCGCCGTCGAAACAGCCGACATGGTCGAGTACGACGTGAACCTCTTCGAGGTGCGGCGCGCCGAAGAATTCGTCGCCGCTCAATACGGTGGCGGGGTCGCTCACCCACACGACGCGGATGTCGTGCACGGCGTCGAGCACGAGCCGGCGCGCGCGAATCCACTCCTCGCTGGCGTTCGCTCGGGAGTACGGATAGAACGCGTGGTAGAGCGGGGTGCCCGCTCCGGGAACATGGTTCCAGTCGCAGAACAACGCGTTCCAGGTCGTCTGGTCACCGGCTTTCAATGCCGCGACGAAGGCTTGCATGACTTCGCGCGGAGGGGCGTCGTCGGGCGGCATCGCCGAGAGCTGCTTCCTGAGCTCGCCTTCGCCGGCGAACGGGCTCTCGCCGTCGGTCTCCACCTCCGGTTCGACGAACATCGCGCCGTCCACCAGCGCTGCGACGGGCTCGACTTCCAGCCCGGCCGCGGAACGTCGGTCGGCCACCATGATGCGCGGAGCCGGCATGATGCGGCCGACCAGGGCCACCGTCTCGGAGATCTTCGGGCCGACGAACTGGCGATAACGATACATGGCGTCGAACACCCGGCGCATCGCCGGTGCCGCAACGGCGGCGAAGTACCAGTGGCCGTCGCGCTGGGTCGCGAGGTAGTGCACGTCCACGCTCGCCAGCCATTGCCGCGGCTCGATGCGCGGCAAGACGACGAGCTTGCCGACCAGGTGCGAGTGGTCTTCGTGCAGGGGATTCACGGCCGGGAAGGCCGGGATGATCTCGCCGGCATGGTCGGCGAGGTAGCTTTCCCAGGCGCGTTCCGCTGCCGCGCGAACCCGCCGGACACGTTCCTCTTCAAGCTCGCGGTAGTCGAGCGCTTCCGCACCGAGTTCGTAGCGAGTGCCCCTGAGGCTGGACGTCACCGCGTCGAAGTCCGCTCGCGCCGCATCGGCGAACGGGCCCGCACAGTGCGCGCCGAGGAAGTCGATGCGCGCCGAGTCTTCCAGGTGCGCCTTCAGCTTCACCTGCGTGTTCAGCCGCACCCGCGTCCAGCCGTCGTCGAGAACCGTCCTCCACTCGGAGACCCGCTTCTCGTACCAGGCTGCCCAGGAGCTGTCGAAGCCGTCCTTCACGAGCGACTCGGGACCCGTCGGACCGAGTGCGCGCCGCCCCTGCGCGTCGGCGTAGGTGCGCTCGAGCAGCACCCGTCCGCTCACATCGATCGTCATCCAGCCGTCGCCAGGAACACGGCGGCGACGAACGGTCAGCCTCAGCGCGGCGCCGTCGTTCAGGCCTCGTGCGGCGAAAGCTCCGTGTTCGTTGAGTCCACCGGGGAGCTCTCTCACCGCACGCTGAAGCGAAGGGGTGTCTTGTGGCCGCACGAGAGCCACCCCCTCGATGGCGACGATACGGTCGCCCACCCGCAGGCCGCTGCCGCGAAAGCCGCTGTCCCAGGCGATCCAGGTCACGCGCAACGATGGCGGATCGCCCTCGAACATGGCATCCGTCGCGAGGCCGCTGCGCAGCTTGTCGAAGACGACCTCGCGAAATCGAGCGGGTTCGCTCACCGCGGCTCCGGAATCAGGCTCTCAAGGCCTCGACAATTGCCGGTCCTACCTTGGACTGGAACGCCGGATCGAGCACCAGTTTCCCGTCCTCGACCTTGAGAAGCTCGTCGCGGACATGGAACATGGCCTTGCGGAATCGGGCCTCGATGCCCAGGTCGGTCAGCTTCTCGACCGCACTGATCGCACCGCCGGACTGCAGTCGCACGTAGAGCCACAGCGGTTCGACCGCAACAGCCGAGTACTTGTCGTCGTCAAGCACATCGGCCGGCGTGAGACTCTTGAACAGGTCGATTTTCTTCTCGACACCCGCACTGAGCTCCCGCTCGAGCACGGCCATGCCCTGTTTGATGGCCGCATCCTTGAATCCGCCCAGCATGACAATCTCCTTCGGGGGGCCACGATTGTGCGTCGCCCGCGACGGCACCGCCTCCCCTAGATGCCGTAGGCCCCGCCTAGCTCAGCCGTCCCAGCCGCCGCCGAGGGCGCGGATCAGCCCGACCGTCGCCTGGTACTGAGCCGACCGCACCCGCAGGGCCTGGCGGCGTTTGCGCAGCTCGCTGCGCTAAGCGTCGAGCAGCTCGAGCTGGCTCACCAGGCCGCTGCGGTAGCGGGTCGCCGACCCGCGTGGTCGCACGCGCCGCGGCGTCGACCGCGAGCCCTGTGCACGAGCCCGAACGTCAGCTCTGTAGCACCGAGGTTTGGGGCAGCGGGCGTCTCTTCCGGGTCGAAACGACGCGTCGACGAATGGCAGCTTCCGGGAGCCGTACCTTCAATGACCGCTTCCTGGCGATGAGTTCGAGGGGCCGGTCGTCTCAAGCCGACCCATACCAGCCCATCGACGCTCTCCGAAGCTGTCGGACGACCGGCACGAATCCTTCACGTTCCGCATCTACGAAGCTGCCTTTAGTGGCCTACGGCGGTCGGCCAAGGAGTCAATCGATTCCGGCCGCTTTGTGGTGTCGTTGCTTGGATGCTGCCCACGACGCGATCAGTCCAACTCGCGCTGGAAGCGCTCGAACTCCGGCGTGAAAGATGGTTTAAATGGACTTTGACGTGCGCGTGGCCCGTTCAGATCTTGATGAAGTTCGTCGCCGACAAAGCACCAAACGGCAGTTCCGACAAGCGGCCGCCCGTGGCCAACGAGCCCAGGTCCACCGGGAAGTAGCCGATGGCTTCGAGCACCTTGCGCACCGCCAGCTTGGCGTCGGCGTCGTCACCGGCGTAGAACTGGACGCGCTGCCCGCCCGACACGTCGGGTTGGGCCAGCACGTTCACGTCCAAATGATTGAGCGCCTTGACGACGCGGGCGCCGGGCACGAACCCGCGAAACACCTCGCTCGACGAGCGGCCGCCCAGATCGATGGCCTTGATGCCGTAGGCGGCCAGTGGATTGGTGGGGTCGTTCGCGTCAGGCGAGCCGGGATCGAGGAATTCCACCGGGTTGGTGCCGTCGATGACGATGCGGTTGTTCCAAGCGGGCAGGCCCGCCAGCGCGGTGTCCAGGTCGGCCCAGCGCACGGCGACGAGCACGATGTCTGCGGCAGCCGCCTGCGACACCGTGCCTGCCGTGATGGCGCCGCCGAGCTCTGCCACCAGCGGGGCCAGTGAGCCGGGCCCGCGCCGGTTGGCGATTGTGGCGGCGATGCCTTTCTTCGCCAGGGCCCGTGCCACGTTGCTGCCCAGGCCGCCGGAGCCGATGATGCCGATGCTCATGATGTTGTCCTTCATGGGGTTGCGTTCAGAGGGAAAGAGGTTGCGCGTGCATCTCTGGTGACACCTGCGCTGTGCCAGCCGAGCTGACCGGCGGTCCGCAGGCGCTGGCCGATGCGGCGTATTTCGGCTTCGCCGCGAACGAGTGCGTCCGGGCTCGTATGCACCGAGTACCTGCCCATCACCAAGGGCTGCGGGTGGGGTGCGGCAGATCCCAGCACGAAGCGCGTTTCGGCCTGTGCGACGAATTCGATGTCCGTCTGTGATGGCGCGAAGCAGACGAGTTCGCCGGCCGCGATGGCCTCGCCTGCCATCAGCCGCCCGCTGGCCACGGCCACCCAGGCCAGGGTGTGTCCGTCAGGCGGCGTGTAGCGCCAGTGGTCGCCCGGCCCCAGCGTCACGGCCAGATAAGTCATGGCAGACGGTGCCTCGACCAGGCTGAGCGTTGTGCCATAGCGGCCCAGCAGTACGCGCGCAGGGCCTGAGCGTGTCACCTCAGACGGCGCCAGGTACCGGCTGAACGCCGGTGCGTGCTCCAGCGCTGCGGGCAGCGCCACCCACAGCTGGAAGCCCTGGCCGGGCATGTCGCCCACCGGTTCGCCGGTGTGCCACACACCGGCGCCTGCCTGCATCCACTCCACGCCACCGGCGGGCAACACACCGGCTTGGCCGGTGCTGTCGGCGTAGCGCACATCGCCCTGGGTCATGAAGGTCAGGGTGGCGATGCCCGAGTGCGGATGCATGCCGAAGCGCGTGGTGCCAGTCTGCGCATGGAAGTTCACCAGGTCCAGAAAGACGAAGGGCTTCAACACCTGCCCCAGGTCCCCCGGGCTCATCAGGCGGGTGATCGGCCCATGCGTGCTGCCGCGGGTGCGGTGCACGATGGCGCGGGTCGGGTTGACGGCGACGGGTGTTATGTCGGTGGCGGGCAGGGCGGACATCGGTGTGGCGCTGTGTGGTGCCTGTGGTGAGTCGATGGCGGAAGCTTAAGAACGCCAGCGTTGATTGACTAGACGGCACAATCGGATTGCACCCGTCCATCAAAGCAAGCAATCAGCCCATGCTCGACCTCAACGACGTCGCCATCTTCGTGCAGGTGGTGCGCTGCGGCAGCTTTGCCGAGGCCGCGCGGCGCCTGGGGACCCCGCCCAACACCTTGAGCCGCCGGGTCCAGCAGTTGGAAGCGCAGTTGGGCACGCGGCTGATGCAGCGTTCCACCCGCAAGCTGTCGCTCACAAGCGCCGGTCAGGACTTCCATGCCCGCTGTGCAGGCGCGGTGGATGGCCTGGTGGACGCCGGTCAGGCCTTGATGTCGGGCAACGACGTGCCCAGCGGGCTGGTGCGGGTAGCCGCGCCAGCCGACTTCTTCGACATCTTCCCGATGGAAAGCCTGGCGGCATTCCTGGCCGCACACCCGCAGGTGCGGGTGGACTTCGTGCTCAGCGATGCACGCGCCGACATCATCGGCGACCGCATCGATGTCGCCATCCGGGGCGGCGTTCTGGAGGACTCGGGCCTGTTCGCCCGCAAGGTGCTGGATGCCGGCCGGGACGGCCTGGTGGCCAGCCCGACCTACCTGGCGGCGCGGGGCGCACCGGCCCGCCTGGCCGACCTGGTCGACCACGACTGCCTGGTCTTCACCCACCCGAGCGGGCGCGCGACCTGGCGCCTCTCAGGGCCGGATGGCGAGGATGCCGAAGTGCAGGTCGGCGGCCGGTTCAGCGGCAACACGGCCCAGGCCTTGCGCAAGGCAGCGCTGGCCGGTCTGGGCATTGCGCTGCTGCCGTCGACGATGACGCGCCGGGAACTGCGCGCCGGCCTGCTGGTGCCGGTGCTGCCGCCGTTCCATCGCAAGGGGCACGGTGTGCACCTCGTCCATGCCAGCCGGCGCCACATGCCATCGGCCGTGTCGGCGTTCATCGCGCTGGTGGCCGACAAGCTCGGCGAACTGGAAGAGCGACCGGTGACGGCGCCTGGCGCACCGGCCTGAAGGTTGGGAAGGCGTTGGCCATCGGCGCTCCTCCAAACCGGATCCAGCAGGTGCCGGCAGCGCCCGTCGCATCGTCAGCCAGTCACCACTTCATCTCGCCCTTGTTGACCTTGGCGCCGATCTCCAGCGCGATGGCCAGGCCGGCCTCGGGGTAGGCCTTCTTCATCGCATCGATCAGCGCAGCGCTGTTGGCGGCCTTGGGCAGCTCCTGCTCGTAGCGTGCCAGGTACGCCTGGCTCCAGGCCAACTGCGCTGCGTCCTGCTTCTGGCCCGGCAGGCTGTGGCCGGGGATCACGACCGCCGGTTGCAGCGCCGCCATGGCCCCAAGTTTCTTGGTCCAATCGGCGCGCTCCTGCACGCTCTGCGCGTCAGCCGTCCACAGGTGCAGGCCGGCATACACGTTCACGCCGCCGGCGATGGTCTTGATCGACGGAATCCACACGAAGCTGCGGTGCGGCAGGCTGTCGTCCAGACCGCGGATCTCCAGCGTCTGGTCTTCCAGGGGGATGGTGTTGCCGGCCAGCACGTCAGGCAGCGGCACGGTCTTGGGGGCGTTGGCGCCCATGCGCGGGCCCCAGACCTGCAGCTTGGTGGCCAGGGTGGCCTCGATCTTCTTGCGCGTGGGCGCGGTGGTCACCACCTTGGCGTCCGGGAAGTGCTGCTTCAACACCTCGATGCCGAAGTAGTAGTCCGGGTCGGCCTGGCTGATGTAGATGGTCTTCAGCGTCTTCTTGCTGTCCAGCACCATTGCCGCGATGCGCAGCGCGTCGGCGCGGGTGAAGCCAGTGTCCAGCAACACGGCGTCGGTCTTGCCGGCCACCAGCACCGCCTTGACGTGGAAGCTGGCGGCGTCTGCGTTGTAGACCTGCACGGTCAGCGGTGAAGCCGTCTGTGCAGCGGTCTGTGCGGCCGCGCCGGTGGCAACGACGCCCAGCGCCATGGCGGCGGGAATCAGGGCCAGGGCCCAGGTCTTGAAGGTGTTCATCACAAGCTCCATCAGGTGGTTGGTCGATGGGCAGACTCTATTGACTCGAATCGTGAAGATAAACTTCGAATGCCGAATATATTTGTCAACCAAATCGAATCAATCCATGGACCACCTGGGCGCCATCCGCACCTTCATCGAGATCGCCGACCAGGGCAGCCTGACCAAGGCAGCCGAGACGCTGGACCTGTCGCGCGCCATGGTCAGCCGCCACCTCGACGGCCTGGAGCGCTGGCTGGGCACGCGGCTGCTGCACCGCACCACCCGCCGCGTGGGCCTGAGCGAAGCCGGTGCCGAAGCCCTGCCCCGCCTGCGCCAGATGCTGGACCTGGCGGCCGATCTGCAGGCCGTGTCGGGCGCACGCCGGGCCGAGCCCGCCGGCAGGCTGCGCATCACCACCAGCCTGTCGTTTGCCATGGCCTGCCTCACGCAGGCCATCGTCGACTTTCAACGGCAGCACCCGCGCATCGTGGTGGACCTGGTGACCGTGGACCGGGCAGTGGACCTGGTGGCCGAGCGCATCGACCTGGCGGTGCGCATCACCAACCGCCTGGACGATGGCGTGGTGGCACGCAGGCTGGCCAGTTGTCGCTCGGTGCTGTGCGCCGCGCCGGCCTACCTGGCGCAGCATGGCCAGCCGCAAAAGGCGGCTGACCTGGCCGCACATGCCTGCATCACCCACGCGTTCGGCAGCCGCGCCGAATACCGCCTGGCGCATGCCGGCCGGGTGCTGGTGCAGGCCGTGGCCGGCCCGCTGTCGGGCAATGAAACAGCGGTCGTTCGTCAGGCCACGCTGGCCGGCGCCGGCATCGCCATGCTGCCCACCTACTTCGTGGGCGACGACCTGGCGCGCGGCAGCCTGGTGCGTGTGCTGCCCGACCACGAGCCCGAGCCGCTGGGCATCCACGCCATCTACCTGTCGCGCCAGCACCAGCCCCTGCCCTTGACGCTGTTGATCGACTTCCTGGCCGACCGCTTTGGCGGCGCCACCGCGCCCTGGGATCAACCGGCGCCCGGCCTCGCGCTCAAAGCCCGCCGCGGATCTCGGTCATCAGGTCGCGCTGCAGGATGACCGACGCACACAGCGTGGCCCCCACCAGCGCGCCGATCACGCCGTCGGTGGCCACGTCCTGCCCGGTCAGGTAGAGGCCCTGCACGGGGGTGGCCGGGCGCAGCCAGTCTTGTGTGAAGCGCTGCGGCGACGACGCCACGCCCATGAAGCCGCCGCGTTCCCGCTTGGCGAAGGTCTCGTAGGTCAGCGGTGTGGACACCTCCACCACATCGACATGCTGCGCCGCCGCGGGGGCGTGGCGGAACAGCTCGTCCAGCAGGCGCTGCTGCACCACGGCCTTGCGGGCCAGGTAATCGTCACCGCGCTTCATCCACGGCGTGCCGGCCCAGCGCGCGAAGTGGCTGTAATCGGTGTAGGCGTACATCTCCACCGTGGCGCGGCCCGGGAAGTCGCGCTCCCACAGCGGGTCCTTGGTCGACGGGAAGGTGATGAAGTGCCACGGGAACGGCGCGTCGAAATCCTGCCGGTGCGCCACCAGGTTGGCTTCGAAGTCAGGCCCCGGATGGGACCAGATGTTGGCGGGCGTGAAGCCCAGTTCGGCATGGCTGGCCTTGAAGCCGATGTTCAGGCCGACGATGGCGTAGGTGTCCTGCACCGTGGGCAGCAGCGCCTTGGCTGCCTGCACGCCCGGGCTGCTGCCCTGCAGCAGCCGGCCGAAGGTGTTCTGCACACCGGCATTGCTCACCACTCGCGGGCAGCGCACCACTTCGCCCGAGGCCAGGCGCACGCCCTGCACTACGTCGCGGTCGACCAGCACCTCGGCCACCTCGGCGCTGTGCAGCACCCGCCCGCCCGCAGCCTCGATGATGGGCACCATGGCCTGCGCAAACGCCGGGCCGCCGCCCTCGGGGTAGTGGGCGCCGTGCATGTAGTGCTTGGCCAGCATGCAGTGCATGGCGAACGAACTGCGGCTGGGCTCCAGGCTGTAGTCACCCCAGTTGGCGCACAGCACGGCAATCAGCTCGTCGTTGTCGGTCAGGCTGCGCAGGGCCTGCAGCGTGGTCTGGCCGGCAAAGCGCCGGAAGTCCTGGCCGTGGCGCTGCATCAGCGCGGCGCCAGCCTCGGGTGGCAAGGCCTTGGCGCCGAAGTACGGGGCGGATGACTTCGCCACGCTGCCCACCAAGGCCATATAGGTCTGGATCGCAGGCGCGTCGGCCGGGAAGTGGCTGATGAGGAAATCGGCATAGGCCTGCGGGCCGGCGGGCACGTCGTAGCCCCGGTCGGCGATCACCATGCGGTTGTAGATCGCCGGCATCGGCGCCCAGCGCAGGTGGCCACCCGTCACCCGGTTGAACAGCTTCCAGCCGGCGCCGTTGGGGTTACCCACCTCGCCGATGTAGTGCATGCCCACCGTCCAGCGGTAGCCGTGGCGGCTATAGGCCTGAGTCATGCCGCCCACGATGTTGTTCTGCTCCAGCAGCAGCACCTTCTGACCAGCCTGCGCCAGGTGGGAGGCCAGAGCCAGACCGCCCATGCCCGAGCCGACCACCACGGTGTCGTAGGTGCCGGGGATGCCTTCGTGCTTGCGGTAGGGCATGCCGGTGGTGCCGGTCGCGCGGGCGGTGGTGCTTGTCATCGTTTGTTTCTCATTCGGGGTTGTTGTCGGCAGCGGCCAGGGCGCGAAGCGCCACCTTGTCGAGCTTGCCTACTGCAGTGAGCGGCAGTTGCTGCAACACGGTCAGCTGCACCGGCGCAGCCACTGGGTCGCCCAGCCGCACACGGCAGTCGGCCAGCAGCTGGGCGGGGTCGGCCTGCGCGCCGGGCTTCAGGCTGACGAAAGCGACCGGCACTTCGCCGGCTCGGGCGTCGGGGCGGGCCACCACCGCCGCCATGGCGATGGCGGGGTCGGCATGCAGGGCTTCTTCCACGCCCTGCGGGTCGATGCTGTGGCCGCTGCGCTTGATCAGGTCCTTGGCGCGACCCGAGATCCAGAAATAGCCGTCCACGTCGCAGTGGCCCAGGTCGCCGGTGTCCAGCCAGCCCGGCGCGGCGAAGGCGGCCGCGGTCTGGGCCGCATCTGCATAGCCCGCAAACACATTCGGGCCGTTGATCAGCAGGTGGCCTGTCTCGCCAGGTGCGCAATCGGCCAGCCAGCGGCCTTGCGCGTCCAGCCGCGCCACCTTCATCGCCTGGTAGGGCAGGCGCAAGCCAATGGAACCGATGCGGCGCTCACCGCGCAGCGGGCTCAGCGTGGAGATGCAGGTGCCCTCGGTCAGGCCATAGCCCTCCAGGATCACCAGCCCGGTGCGGGCCTGCACGTCGAGCGCCACCTGGCGCGCCAGCGGTGCCGAGCCGCTGAAGGCCACGCGCAGGCTGCTGACGCGCGCACCCGCCATGTCCACCTGCAGCAGTCCGGCGTACACGGTGGGCACGGCGCTGAAGCAGGTGGCGCCGAAGCGCTCGACGATGCGCCAGAAGCCCTGCACCACGCTGGCATGGCGGAAGCCCTGCGGCCCCAGAAGCACCAGGTGCGCGCCCCGGCTGAGTGGCCCCATGCTGAGCGGGATGACCGCATGCACATGGAACAGTGGCAGGCCGATCAGCACCACGTCGTTGGGGCTGAAGCCGACCATCTCGGCCATGCACCAGGCCAGGTAGACCTGGTTGCGCTGGGTGTGTGTTGCCAGCTTGGGCGCGCCGGTGGTGCCGCCGGTGTGGAAGCGGGCCGTGGGCGATTTTGGGTCTTGGGGCGGGCTGAAGTTGAGCCGGTCACCACGCTGTGACGCACATGCCAGCTCGAAGTCATGCACCTGCACGCCAGCGGGCATGGCTGCGCTGTCTCGACCGCCCGTTCCACCCACCGCCAGCACATGGCGCAGGCCCGGCGCCAGAGCCGCGGCGTCGCAGGCCCGCTGCCACAGCGCCGGGTTCTGCACCGGCCCTTCGGTCACCAGCACGCCGCAGCCACCGGTCAGCAGAATGCCGGCCACCGCGCCAGCGCCCAAGGTGGGGCTGATCGGGCAGACCACCGCGGCAGCCTGGCTGCCGAACAGCGCCACGTAGGTCTGCGGCAGGTTGGGCAGCAGCACCGCCACGCCGGCCGGCGGCCGCACGGCGTGCGCATGCAGCCAGTTGGCCAGGCGGCGGCACTGCATGAGCAGCTGGCCATGGGTCCAGGTCTGGACCGGCTCGCGCGGGTCACCGTGGGGCAGGAAGCTGAGCGCCGGGCGGTCTGCATGGCGATCACCAGCAGCCTCCAGCATGGCCCAGACACCGCCGGCCGGCAGCCTGGTCTCCAGCGGTGCCGCACGCTCGAAGGCCTCGATGTCGGCCAGCGTGGCCACGCCACAGGCAGCAGGCGCGGGCTGCGGCAACGAGGTGCTCATGGCGCCAGGGGCTCCAGCACGCCGCGGATGCCCACGGGGCGCCCCACCGGGTCGAACAGCACGCCAGGGTTCATCACCCCCCGCGGGTCGAACACCGCCTTGGCGCCCGCCAGGGCCTGGCGCATCAATGGCGGCACCTCGGTCTCGTAACCGCTGCGGTGGTCCCGGCCCACGGCGTGGTGGTGGGTGCTGGTACCGCCGTGGCGCACCACCGCGTCGTTGCAGGCCAGCTTGATGTCGCGCCAGCGCGCCAGGGCGCTGGCGATGTCGCCGCTGCTGCTGCCGCGCGCGGTGAAGGTGAAGTACGGCGCCGGCCCGTCAGGGTAGACATGGGTGAAGCGACATGACAGCCGGCTGACATGGCCGGTGACGCGTCTGATGGCCGATTCCACATCCTGCCGCACCCCCTCGTAGAAGTCCTCGAAGCGGTCCCAGGTGATGGCGCTCTCGAAGGTGTCGAAGATGGCGCCCAGGCGGGTGGTCTCGTCGCGCCAATAGGGCATGCGGATGAAGGCGTTGCGCCAGTCACCGGCCGCGCCGCTGCGGTGGGCCGGGGGCTGGGCATCGGCCGGGCGCATGGAATCGGCCACGGCCTGTGCGTCCCAGCGGCCACCGTGGTCGGCCACCAGCTCCAGCGCGCGTGCCATCCAGGCGTCCAACGGGTGGTCGGCCGATTCGAAGCCCAGCACCAGCGTCGGGCTGCGGCGGTCGCCCACGCCGGCAAAGGCCACTTCGCGGGCGTCGAGCAAACGGCAGTTGCTGGGCTGCAGGCCCGATTGCGACAGCGCACGCACACAGCGGGCGGCGGTGAACACATCGTCGAACGCCACCGAGGCAGACGCCCGGAACGTGGGCCGGTCCTGCAGCCGCATCCAGGCCTGCGTGATGACGCCCATCGTGCCTTCGGAGCCGATCACCAAGCGGTCGGGTGCCGGGCCAGCGCCCGAGCCCGGCAGCCGCCGCGTCTCGACCACCCCTGCGGGCGTGACCATGCGCGTGCTCTGCACGAAGTCGTCGATGTGGGTGTACTGGGTGGCGTAGTGGCCCCCGGCGCGGGTGGCGATCCAGCCGCCCAGGGTGCTGAACTCGAAACTCTGCGGGAAGTGCCGCAGCGTGAGCCCGTGCGGCCGCAGCGCGGCTTCCAGGTCGGGGCCCAGCATGCCGGCCTGGATCAGCGCGGCGCGGCTGGCCGTGTCGACCTCCAGCACCTGGTTGAAGTGCTCCAGGTCGAGCGACAGCGTGGCGGCGTAGTCGGGTCCGACCGCTGCCTCCACGCCCCCCACTACGCTGGTGCCGCCACCGAACGGGACGACGGCCACGTTGTTCCGGCTGGCCCAGTCGAGCACGTCGGTGATGTCCGCCTCGGTGCGCGGGAACGCCACCCAGTCGGGCGCTTGCGGCACATGGCGCATCCACATGCGAGCGACGTCGGAGAAGGCCTTGCCGTAGCAGTGCGTGAGGCGGTCGTACGGCGTGGAGGACACCATTGCCGCCAGCGAATCGGGCAGCTTTCCGCGCGGCGAGGCCAGGGTGTAGTCCGCCACCTGGGGCTCGGGAAGCGCCGGGCCCATCGGGCCGAGCGAGCCCAGCAACTGGTGCACGGCGCGCAGTTCGCCGGCGGTCAGCCCGTCGCGCAGGTAACCCCAGCCCCAGAAGCGCCGGGCGGGCTTGGCGGACAAGGTGGTGGTGTCGTCAGGCGTGCTCATGGCGCCATCTCGCTGATGAGGATGGCCGGCGCGATGTCGGTGTATTGGCCGACGTCGGCCATGATCTCCCGTCCGTGAGCGGCCATGCCCGCCTGAAAGCCCGCCAGGTCGGTGAAGACCAAGTGGGCGCAGGCCACCACGGCAGGCTTACCACCGGCGCCATCGGCCAGGGCCTTGTCCATCTCAACCCTCTGCAGGCCGTGGGATGCCAGGCGGTCCAGCAGCAGTTGCCGGTGGGTCGCCTGGTAGTAGGCGTGGTCGAAGCGCTTGCCTTCGGCGTTGGGGTAGCTGACGGTGATGCGGATCATGGAATGTCTCCTTCAGTGGGGGGGCGTTTTCCACGGATTGTGAAAATGCGCGCATCGTCTGACCATGCGCCGATGTGCCAAAAACTTGATCTGAGGCGCCAACTGGGGGTTGCCGGGAAATGACCACGCCGCAGACGGTGATTGCCACCTGGCTGCTGGGTGTGGCGGCTCAGTTCGAGCGTCTGGGCATCGCCTTCGACGAAATGGGTGCCGGGCTCGGACCGCTGACGCGTGGCCTGGCAGCGCCGACGCGGCAGCTTCAACTGGTGCAGGTGCGGCGGCTCTGGCAGCGTGCTGCCACCGTCAGCGGCGACCCGCTGCTGGGCCTGCGGGTGGGCGCCGGCCTGCCTTTGCAGGCGATGAACGTACTGACGCTGGTGGTGATGCACAGCGCCACGCTGCGGGATGCGCTGGGCCGTTGCGTGCGCTACCAGCAGCTGGTCAGCAACTCGGGGCGCTTCCGGCTGGTGGCCGTGCCCGGTGGCACGCGCATGGTCTACCAGATCACGCCCTGCCCGGTGCCCATGCACCCGGCCCAGGTGGACTCGCTGTTCGCCGGCTTCCTCACCATGCTGTACCGCTGCATGCCGGATGGTCGACGGCCTGCGGCGGTCGGCCTGCCCGGCACAGACAACGCGCTGCAGACGGTCTACGCACAGCACCTGGAATGCCCGGTCGTGCTGGGCGGGAACGACATCTACATGCAATTCGACGATGCTGTGCTGGACACACCCTGGCCTGCGGCAGACCCAAGCCTGCTGCGCTTGCTGTTGGGCCGCGCCGACGCCATGCGCCAGGCACAAGGGCGCACCGACCTATTGGTGGACCAGGTGATCGCAGCCGTGGCCGCCGAGGGCTATGCCCAGGCCCGGTGCGAGACGGTGGCCCGGTCGCTGGATCTCAGCGCGCGCACGCTGCAGCGGCGGTTGGCGGATTGCGACACCAGTTTCCGGCAAGTGGTCGAGGGGGCACGCATGGGCGAGGCGGTGGCCTTGCTCGCCGATGCGAGTGTGCCGCTGTCGGTACTGGCTGAACGCCTGGGCTACGCCGAGCCCAGTGCCTTCTCGCATGCGGTGCGAGCCCACTTCGGGGTGTCGCCACGGGCCCTGCGCGCCGACATGGCGAAGTCAGGTGCGCAACCGGGCTAACAAGCTGACGTGACGCTGTCGCATGGTTGGTCATCGTCCAATGTGTCTGCTCGTAGGCGCTGATGGACGACTCATCCCCGACATCAATGCCATCAGCATCCCGGTACTGGGCTACCGCCCGCATTGAGCGAGCATCCTGCGACGGGGGGCGCAATGGGGGCTCACGGGCCTCTCACAGGTCCAACGTCAGAACACCGGTAGCGCGCGACACACAGGCGCACATGAGGTCGCCACCAGCGCGGTCGTCTTCGGTCAGGAAAGTGTCGCGGTGCTGCAGTTGGCCACCAGCCACCGGTACCAAGCAGCTGCCGCAGATGCCGGCGCGGCAATCATGCGCAACATCCACACCATGGGCCAGTAGGGCGTCCAACAGCGTCTGCTGCTGCCCCACTACCAGCCGCTGGCCGCTCAGCAGCAAATCCACGGTGAAAGCCTCGTCACCCGCGCCGCCGGGGGCAGCCCCGAACCGCTCATGGTGCACCTGGTCGGCCGGCCAACCCTGGCGCGCAGCGATGCCCAGTGCCGCGTCCAGCATCGCCGCCGGGCCGCACACGTACAGATGGTCGCCCAGCGCGGCGTTGCCGATGCAGCGCTGCATCGCTGCCACGCTGGCGTCCACGTCCAGGCCGACCCAGGCATGCAGTGCCAGGCCCCGCAGCGCCTGTAGCTCGGCACGGTATGCCATGGCATCGGGGCTGCGCCCGAAGTAGTGCAGTTCCACCTGCCGGCCAGCACCCACCAGTTCACGCGCCATGCAAAGCAGCGGCGTGATGCCGATGCCACCGGCCAGCAGCACCGACCGGTCTGCCTGGGGCGCCAGCGGGAACGCATTGCTGGGACCGTCAATCTCCAGCAGGTCGCCCACCTGCACGGCTCTATGCATCCAGGCCGACCCACCTTGACCGCCACGCAGGTGCAGCACCGCGATCTCGTAACGCAGGCGGTCTTGCGTGCTGCCCACCAGCGAGTAAGAGCGGGTCGTCGCCAACCCGCTGCCCGGACTCACCCGCACTTTCAAGTGCGCCCCGGCCTCGAAGGCCGGCAACAGCCCGCCCGCCGGGTCGACCAGTTCGAAGGCGCGGATGTCGGCGGTCAGCGGCCGGATGGCCTGGACACGGAGCTGCACGCTGTCAACCCTGCGCACGGCCCAGGCGGGCACAGATGGCGACCGCCTCGTCCATCATCGACGCCACCACCTCGCCGGCGGGCCGGATGTCGTGCACCAGCCCGGCGCCCTGGCCCATCAGCCAGGGCATCTCTTCCCAGTCGGCTTCGGTCTCGGGCGTGGGCAGGATGACGTTGAACTTGTTCATCGGCATCGGCTGGCCGTACAGCACGGTCTTGCCCACCACCGGCAGGCCGCTGCGCTCGGTCGGCACCTCGGCCAGGCGGTGGTTCCACTCGACCACGACGCGGTTTTTCTGCAGCCGCATCGGGTTGAAGAAGGGCATCTCGGGGCCGAATATCGAGCTGAACACCGTGTCTTCGCCCTTGGCCGCGACGATTCGGCGCTTGTGCTCGTCGTGCACCGCTGCCTCGACCGTGGCCACCATGCGCGTGCCAACCCAGACCGCATCGGCCCCCAGCGCCAGCGCCGCAGACACACCACGGCCGTCGCTGATGCCCCCTGCGCCCAGCACCATGGCGCGACCGCCCACTGCGTCGACGATGGACGGCAGCAGCACGAAGATCGGCAGGCCCGGGCCATTGGGCAGGCCTTGGTAGTTGTGGCCGCCGGCCTCGTAGCCCTGGGCGACGATGGCTTCGGCCCCCGCCTCCACGGCGCGCAGCGCGTCGTCGGCGCTGCCCACTTGTTCCCAATAGGCCACGCCGGCCTCGCGCAGAAGCGCGCGGTTGGCGTCCGACGGATGGCCCCAGTGCCACGAGACGATGGGCACGCGCTCTTCGGCGCAGACCTTCACCTGCGCATCGTTGTCGAAACAGGTGATGAAGTTGACGTTGAACGGCGCGTCGGTGGCCGCGCGGATGGTGCGTATGTACTCGCGCAGCAACTCGGGCGGCGTGAAGCCCACGCCCAGCGCGCCGATGCCGCCGGCCTTGCACACGGCAATGGTCAGCGCGGGTGTCATGCCGGCGAAGGCCATGCCGGCGCAGGCAAAGGGGTGGCGAACGCCGTAGCGCTGCGTGAAGCGGGTGGCGATGGACGGGGTCGGGGCCATGCAGTTCTCCTTCAGGGTGGGGTCAGGTGGCGTCAGGTGGGGGCGTGCAAGGTGTCGCCCGGGCGCAAGGTGCCGCTGCCCAGCAGCTCGACGTACACACCCATGTCGCCGTGGCGGAAGTTCTTGATCAGGGCCTGCGGCACACCCAGGTCACGCGCACCGGTGGCGGGGTCGACGTTGGTGGCCGCGCAGCGCCGGGTGCGCAGCACGCCGCGCGCCGGGAGTTCACCCAGGCGCAGCTCCTGGTCGACCCAGGCCAGTTCTTCCCAGGCCTGGCCGCCGTCGTAGTAGACGTTGGCGCGAAAGCGCAACTGGTCCAGTTCTCTACCCATGCGGGCGCCCAGGTCGCGCACGCTGGCCAGGTTGATGAGGGACACGGACTGCATCAGCGTGGGCGACACCACGCTGACGTCGGTGAAACGGTGACTGCCGGCCTTCACCACCTGCGGGCTGCCCTCCAGGCGGCCGCCCAGGTAGCTGGCGAAGTAGGCACTGGCGCGCGCCAGATCGGCCTCGTCGTCCAGCGCCAGATCCAGCGCCGTGCCATCGGGCGCCTGCACCGCAAGGCGGCGGCCGTCGTCCGACACCTTCGTGCGCAACGCGGCCAACTGCTCGTGCTGCATCAGCATCAGGAAGTCGGTCTTGGGGCGCGGGGCGTACTGTGCGGCGTCGTAGGTCCAGCGTCCGTTGGTGACGGCCCATTCGCGGTCGCGCGGGAAACCCAGGCCCGCCTGCAGTGGCACGGCCTGCAGCGGTTCCGGCGACAGGCCCTTGACGGGATAGCGGTACAGAGCGGTGATGGTTCTCATGGCGGTTCCGGTGTCGGTGGTAACAAGGGCTGCAGTGCGGCGGCGATGGCCAGCAGACGACGGTCACTGCCCTGCGGGCCGTCGAGCATCAGGCCCACCGGCAGCCGGTCGTCCTGCTCAGTCACGCAGCCGGCTGGCAGGCTCACGCTGGGCAGGCCCAGGATGCTGGCCGGTCCGCAGTGGCGCACGTAGGTGTCAAAGGTGGGCCAGCGCCGGTCGTCCATCTGCACCGCCTCGTCTTCGCCAATGCTCGCGGCCGGCAGCGGCGTGGTGGGCAGGACCAGCGCGTCCAACGCATGCCGGGCGATTGCGCCGGCCCAGGCGGGCCGCAAGCGGGTGCGCACCTCGGCCAAAGCGGCTGCGTAGGCGGCCGCGTCAGGCCCGCCGCTTTGGGCCAGGTGGTTGAAGATGGCCCGCACGTCCGGGCTGCCGATGGCGCCAGCCAGTTGATGGATGTCGAACGGCAGGCCGTGGTCGGCGAGGTAGGCCCTCAGGGACGGCAGGTTCTCGTGCATCGCCACCGTGAGCGCGACATGCCCGACAGCGGCCAGATCGACGGCCATGGCCATCGGCACCAGGACCACGCCCGCCGCTGCCAAGCCTTCCAGGGCATCTTGTAGCTGGGTGGCCAGACCCGCGTGCAGGTCCACCCAGAACTCGTGGGGCACGCCCAAGCGCAGCCCGCGGGGCGACAGAATCTGCAACTGCGGGTCTTCGCCACAGACCACGGCGTCCAGCAAGGCACAGTCGGCCACGCTGCGTGCTATGGGCGCCGCGGTGTCACGCGAGGGCACGGAGATGGGCACCACGCCGCGAGCGGGCCAGCGGCCGGTACTGGGCCTGAAGCCCACCACGCCACACATCGCCGCCGGGATGCGGATGGAGCCACCGGTGTCGGTGCCCAATCCCACCGGCGCCAGTCGCGCGGCAACAGCTGCCGCCGTGCCGCCGCTGGAGCCCCCGGCAATGCGCCCGGGCGCGTGCGGGTTGCGCACTGCGCCATAGGCAGCGTTGCCACTGGTCACACCCAGCGCGAACTCGTGCAGATTGCTCTTGCCCAACACGACGGCGCCTGCCGCCCGCAACGGCGCCACGCAGTCAGCGTCGCGCAACGGCCGGTGTCCGGCAAGTGCAGGGCTGCCGGCGGTGCAGGGAAAGCCGACAACGTCGATGTTGTCCTTCACCACCATGGGCAGGCCATGCAGCAGCCCCCGGCGCCCTGCGGGCACATCGTCGGCCAGCCGCGCCGCATGGCGCACTGCGTCCGCGTCCACATGGGTCATGGCATGCAGGCCGGCGCGCGCCTGCATGCACCGCATCAGGGCTTGGGCATACTCCAGGGCACCGAGGTCACCACGCCGTAGCAAGTGCAGGGCGTGGGAGGCGTCGAGTGCGGCCAATTCGGTGTCGGTCATGGTGCCGCGAGGATAAGAGCGGCCCGGCGCCGTCCGGCATCCTCAAGAATGACGATCCCGGCGGCCGTGGGGGTTCGCCCCGTGGCGGAGTGCAGCGCCTGTGGACTATCCTGGCGTCACTCTTGCTTGGGTACTTCCATGTACTTGCGTGCACAACGTGTGCTGCACCTGCAGCGCGTGATCGAGTTGATGGCCACGCCCATGCCGGGCAACGAGCTTCGCCGCGCATTGGCCGAGCCCATGCTGGGCTTGCTGGAAGCCGACTTCTATGCATCCTATGTGTGGGACGAACCGACCCGCCGCTTCGTGCAGGGCGTGGCGCTGAACCTGAACCCGGTTCACGGCCAACGCTATGAGGAGTGCTTCCAGTTCGATGACCCCCTGACGCCAAGGCTGCTGGCTCGGCGAGCACCCACGCGCGCCACGGACGTGCTGCCGCAGAGCGAGCTGCAAGCCACCGGATTCTTCAATGACTTCCTACGGCCAGACGGCCTGTACTGGGGCGTGAATGCCTATGCGCATGACGGCCTTCGACATCTGGGCGACCTGCGCATCTGGCGCCGCCGGTCCCGCCCGAACTTCGATGACGACGACCTGGCGGCACTGCGCATGGTCTACCCGGCACTGGTCCAGGCACTGGCCCGCAACCCTGGCATCAACTTGCCCCTCTCGGTTCCAGCCGACGAGTCCTTGAAGGACAGACTGGTGCGATTCGGCAAGTTGTCCAAACGCGAGGCCGACGTGGCGGCTCTGGCCTATGAGGGGCTGGCCGACAAGGACATCGCGCGGGCCCTGGGCATCGGGTTCACGACGGTGAGAACCCATCTCGCCGCCGCCTTCCGCAAGCTGGACTGTGACGGCCGCAATCGGCTTGCGCATCGAATCGGACAACTGCCGCTGCATTGACGGGCAGTTGGCACAGGCGCGTGCTTGCCGCCTCGCAATCCGTTTGGAAATGTTTGAGTTCGCGCTTCAACTCGCGTTGCGCATGGCTGGGTGAAAGCAGGTTGGTTGCGAGACGATAACTGGGCGCCGACGAAGTCGGGGTCGAGAACTGCAACGTGGACGCCTCCTTGGCCAATCGACTGTCGGCTATCTGGCGGCATCCCGAAGGGCGGCTTATGGCCGGCTCCCGGTAGCCACGAACGCCTGCTTCGTGGATGCGAAACCCAAAAGAGCCCTGCCTCAGAGTCTGGCAGCTTTGGAGAAGCCCAGCAGACAGGTTTGGGTCGGTTCCGGCCAGCCAACTTGACGAACAGGCCGCCATAGACCGGTCATTGGCCTCCGGCCCGATGCACGCCGGGGCGCAAGTACCGTCAGTTCGAAGCAAACTCGTCGCCCAAGATCGCGGCGATGTCCTGGCGCTCGCCCAGCAGCCGGACCACATCCAGGTACTCCCCGAGTTCGAAGTAGCACCAGAGCAGCGGGAACTTCGAGACCCGCCAGGTCCGAAGCCCTGGAATACCAAGGAGCTTTCCGAGCGTCGGCGAGCCGATCCCTGGGTCGAGTTCGATCTGGTCAAGCGCGGCGTTGGTGGCGTTGGCCAGCTTCACGGCCACGCGGGTGCCACCCTCCTTGCGGTAGTAACGGACTTCGCCCTGCTGATCGCGCAGCGCCTGCGGGCGCAGAACTGCAGGCTTCAATCGATCTCGCCGCGAGCGATCGCCAGAAGTTCCTTCTCGTCCGCCTTGGTGCGACGACGGCCGGGACCGGATGCCAGCCCTTCTTCGATGAGATCGCGAAGCCTTTTCTTGGCCTGTTCCTCCTGGTCGCGCCGGACCAAGTCGCGGATGTACTCGCTCGTGTTGCCGTAGTTGCCATCGGCGACCCGGTTGTCGATGTACTCCCGCATCGACTCGGGCAAGGCGAAACTCATGGTTTGGCGACTCATGGCGAGATCTTGGGCGGTTTGACAACGGTTGTCAACTCGCCTCGCTGACCGCGTTTCTCCAGGTCCAGGGATGCCGAAGCGTTCCTCGTCAGGAAGCCATCCGAGTTGCCTGGCCCGGCGTGCGCTGGATCAGCGCCGCAGCAAATTTCTCGACGCCGAATTTCATCGTGCCGCGGAAGTTGATGTGCGAGAAGTGAACTGGGCCGATGCGGCGCAGCCAGTCGTCGTCGACCGGGATCCCGTCTCGCTTGAGTCTCTCGACCACCTCATGCATCCGGGCGGTGTTCCAGGCCAGAACAATGTTCGTCAGCAGGGCGTGCGAACCGGAGATCGCCTTCATCTCGTCGCGACGCCTGCCACGCTCGGGCGCTACCTTGCCTGAGTACACGGCGCGCTGCAGCTGATGCACCGACTCACCCCGGTTCAGCAAGGTATGGATCTCGCGCCGGAAGTCCTCGATGCCGATGTAGTCGCACAGGAACACGGTTCGCAGCAGTCGGCCCAGGTGCTCCGCGGCCCGGTGCAGTGGATCCCCCTGAGCGGCCGACCCGAAGCGCTGCAACGCCAGCGTAGCGGAGACACGTCCCGAACGGATCGACGCCACCAGGCGCAGCAATTCATCCCAGCCGCGTTCGATGGCGGCCAGAGACACGCGCCGGACGGTGACCACTTCCAATCCATCGGGGACGGTGAATCCACGAGGCAGGTACAGCTTGCGTTCGGCCAGATCCCGCAGGCGGGGGCACAGATCAAAGCCCAGCAGCTTGGCGATGGCCATCGCCGGATTCGTGTAGCCGTGGGTGTCGACCGCCAGCAGCGAGATCCGAATCCTGTCTGCGGCGCTGTTGTGCTGCTCAATGCCCTCGATGGCGACGCCGGCCTGTCGTTCGTTGAGCACGATGGGCTGGTCGTAGACGATGCCCCAGCGGTCGCGCACGTGGGTGTACAGGCCAGCGGCATACGTACGCCTGCGCGGATCGACACGCGCGTTCCACAAGTGGCGAGACACGTCCAGCGACATCATGTCCGCTGACGCCTTATCGCCCTCGCCCCACAGTGCCGCTATGGGAATCCGGCTCTGGAACTCGGCCACGCGCTCACTGGCTCGGCGCAAGCGGCCGCTGCCTTCCAGGGCGCGCATGGCCACGGTTACTTGCGTGGGCTCCACGCCGGGGATCATCGACGCCACGCCCTTGGCATCCGCATCGGTACCGTGCGCCAGCAATGCGCCGTACAGGGCCACGAGCTCGTTGGTGGACTGTGCGCGGTGGCCGAGCAGTGCTTCGCTGTACCCGGTGGCGGCATCCACTTCCAGCAGCATGTCCGGGAACTGCACGTTGCCGATGACGTTGTAGATGGTTTCGCGCGTGCGCACCGGCTCGGCTTGATCCGGCAGTGCCGTGATCGCAGGCAGATGGAGCATGCCGTCGGCGCCGATCTCGATCTTGCCGCGCCGCTGGGCCTCTGCCACCGCCGACATGCCCGCCATCAGGTTCGCCAGCAATGGCTCCAGGAAGTCGGCCGCCGACTTGGGCATACCCAGCAACTCGGCCTGTTCGTCCCGCTGCACGGCCCAGTCCGCGAGCGGGATGAGCATCTGGTCTCGCTCCCGAAAACTCAGCGAGTGGTCCAGCCAAACGCTGCCTCGGCGCAGGCTCTTTCGCAGCGACATCATCGTGCAGGCCTCGTACGCACGAAACCCTGAGCGAGGGTCCAGATCGCGGACCAGGCCGTGCCAAGCTGCACCCACATCCGGCAAGGCCAACCCGTCCTTGAGTTCGGTCACGCCCTGGCGGTGCAACTCCGACCATGCCTTCCACTGCTCGTAACCCGGATCGCTGGCGCGGCCGCCGAAGTCCAAATCTTTCAGCGCTCCCAGGCAAGCGCGCACACGCTGGCTGTCTTCCGCCAAGGCCTTGCGAACCAAGGACACGAAGCTGCCGCTGGCGGCTTCGCCGAGCTCGGCGAGCAGTTCTCTGGCTTCCAGGACTCGCGCCTGCCAAGTCTTGGATTCGTCGTGCAGGACGGATCGTGCCTTGGCCGCCTGCTGGATCAGGCCTGTTGTGCCCCGGACACGGTTTGACTGGGCCTTATCCGCTGCCTCGCGGAACAGTTGCTGGCTGCGCCGGCTGGTCTGCAAGAGGGCGACGTCGGTGAGCTCGAGCAGGGTCACCCGCAGGAAGCAGATCAACTCGATCAGCTGGCGCGATGGCTTGATCTCTCGCGTCTTCACAGGGCGCCTGGCCTGGACCTGACGGGCATAGGCCTGCTGCTTGGCCAGCGATACGGCTCTCAGGTTCCAGTCGTGTGCACCGAGCTCCTTGAGGTAGCGGACCTTGTCGACGGTTTCGGTCAGAGTGCTGGGGCCGTGACGCTTCGACGGGGTCTTCAGCCACTCCAGGTGCGTCGTGTCGGTGTCCGGCCGAGCGCTGTATGCGGCGTCGACAACTTTCTGGGCCGCTGCCGGTGGCACGGCGGCATTGACCGCGCCGAGGATGTGCGCCTCCACCGCGGCAAATGCGTCACGAGCCCAGTCCTGCAGGCGGCGCGCTCCTGGGATCAGGATGCGCCGCGTGAACAACCAGTGGCTGGCCGCCTGGACCAGGTCATCGGCGTGGGAGGCGTCGGCTGCTTGGGCCAGCAGGGCCGCGGTCAGCGCGGCTTCGTCGTCGATCTCAAGTTCGCGCAGGCCAAGGTAGGTCTTGGCCCAGAGCTGATGCTTGGAGAGCGTCTGCCGGCGCTTGTAGATTGAGCGTAGGCTGGCAATGGACGGCGGCGACACAGCCAGGACCTGGGCGGTGTGCCGAAGGAGGTTTCGGGGTAGCACGTTGAAACCGTCGAGCGGTCGGCCAGCCACGCGCATGAACATGAGCATCAGTGCGGCGGGCAGGCGGTGGTCGCTGCGGAACTGCTCCCGGATGGCCACCACGTCCGCCGAGCTGAGCGTGAAGAACTGCTCCCGGTCGAACTCACTCAGGCGAGGCGGCAAGGCCTCCTGGCCGACGAAGCGCAGGGCGAAGGCGGGCATGGCAGTGGGCAGCGGCAGGTGGGCGCTCAATGTACCGCCACGGCCGCCGCCAAGGCGGTCGGGCGCTCATCTTGCGGGGGTGGCAACCGCCCGGAACCCGCATGGATACTGGGTTTCAGGCGAAAGCGCACCAATCTGCACGAAAAGTACGACTACCCCGGCATTGCGTCGACGCCCGAGCAAGCCGCGCGCACTCGGCGTGGCCACCTCATC